>USIY01000063.1 GCA_900554845.1 uncultured Bacteroidales bacterium
GGTTTGGAGAACCTCCTTTCCATTACACGCTCGCCAGGTCTGGTTTTCAGCTATAAATCCAAATGTTGCGATTATATCAGACCGAAATGGCGCAAGGCGCGGGCGATGCCGTCGGCGTCGACGGTATCGGTGACGTAGTCGGCGAGCGTGCGGACGCGTTCGGAGGCATTCCCCATGGCCACGCCGACACCGGCTTTCACCAGCATAGGCAGGTCATTCTCGCCGTCGCCGAAGGCTATGGTGTCAGCAAGATCCACGCCCCGCAATTCGGCATATTCCTGAATGGCCGTTCCTTTGTCCACTCCGGCGAGATTGATGTCGGCAAAGATGTCGCACCATCTGGAAGCGCTGAGCCCAGGGAGCTGTGGCATCACCTCCCTTTCAGTATCAGGATCGGTGAAGAAACACAGCTGTCCTACCTGTTCTTCTGGATATAGCGTACGGAGATCGCGGACCGCAGGGAGCCACTCCCCTATCCTTGCCGACATCTCCCGAACTCTCGGCGTGACACGGTCGATCACAAAACCCTCTCTGGCCTTGGCTGCTATGGCGAAATCATATTTACGCCCTAAATCAAGCGCCTTTTCAAACAGTTCCTGCGATATGTAATGCCGCCATGCCACCGTACCGTTCTTCATAACGCATTCCGAGCCGTTCAACCCGATAACGGCCGAATAAGGCAATCCCGACACGTAAGGCACGTCCTCGGCACCACGTCCGGTGGCGATGACCACCTCCACCCCGTTGCGGCGCAAAGTTTCTATGGCCTTTACAGCAGATTCGGGAATACGATGCTTCTCGAAGCTCACCAACGTCCCGTCTATATCGAAAAATGCAATCTTCATAAATCCAAAACGCCATCTTGTGATGACATGCGAAACCGTGGTTTCGGAAACCGTGGTTTCGCATTTGTAAAATTAGTTAAAATATTTATAATCTAAATACTCTTCTGACAAATATATCCACCCACACTTATTTAAATATAGCGAGAGCCACGACATATAATCGCGGCTGCCGCCAATTGTTATCTATTGCTTATGCCCAAGATTTGGCTCAGGCGTTTTTGCGCTGCATGAACCACTGCACGAGTTACGGAGCCTCGTGGTCTCTGTTTGCGGCTTCAGAATGAGACGCAGGCCTGCAGGGAAACCCGGTTGTTCGAAAGGCGTTCGTGGCCGAATGTGTTTTTTTGAGCGTAGAGATACTCCACGCCGAACTGCAACAGCCGGTTGAATCTCCATATCACGTTGGCAAGCGCATATTGGCCGTATCGCAGCTGGTCATTGTAGGCGATTCCAGACGAAGCATTGCTGAACGGATCCATATAATTGCGCATGAAACTATAGACCGCCGTAGAGTAAAGATTGTAGCGCCAGTTGTATTGCAATCCCAATATACACCCCCAGGAGAAGGGTTCTTTGAGACGACCGGGGCGATTCATGTCGGGCACGAGGTCGAGCCCCAGATTGCGGTTTTCCTGGATATAGCTCGATATACCCTTGCCGCCTTGCACCATTCCGTAGATTACCGACTTGCCGAACGATGCCGAACCTGTCAGTTTCAGTCCCCAGCCGAAAGCGTTCTGGTTACAGTTTTCGACAAAATTTCTGTATGTCAGCACACGTCCGATAGCCGAAAGCCTGAGATGGTCGAAAGAATTGAATGAATAGTTTATATAAAGCGGAATGTCGGGTACCCGTTGACGCAGATTGCCCGTGAAATCTTCTTCCGGAAGATTGTCGGGGATGTAGGTCGAAAAGTCGCGCGTAGGACCCTCTATCCCAATGCCGAGGCGTATATGTTTGCTCACGTATCTCTGATAATTTATCAGGATGTTGTTGTGTCCTCCGGAAGCTATGGGGCCGTGTCCGTCGACGGTATAGGGGTCGGCGGCCAGGTCATTATACAGGCTTGAGGTATATCCGGCGGTGAAGTTTCGCCAGCGCAGATAGACGTTGTCGGCGTGGACCTTGTAAGAATTTCCAGGCTCGCCGTCGAGAGAGAGGGAGAAAAAGAGACCGGCACGGTTGGTGGAGTTGGGAAAACCTATGATGTTGAAATATATGTTGCTGCTCTGCGCTGTCATCTGAAATTCCTGTGCGTCGCCCGGAGCTGCCTTCTGCATTCCGGCAACCGAGACACCCTGCGGATTGTCCACCGGATTGCCCCAGTCATAGCATAATCCGAGCTTGAGGTTGGCGCCTACGCTGAAATAGAAGTAACCGCGCCGTCCCACGATTGCAAAAATCGGGTCGTTGAGAAAGTCCTTGTCCTGCGGGATATTCTCATACAGAAGCTTGTAGGCATTGATGCTGTCAGAAATGTTGACTTCGGTTCCGATCACATATTTCAATTTATTGTCGCCCCTGCGATTGGGATGCTGCTGCGCGTTCAACGGCTGTATGGCAATCCCCAGGCACAGTACAAGTATTATAAAAAAGCTTCGCCTCATATTCGTATAGGTTAGATTCAAGTGGAAGTGACTGCAAAGTTATAAATAATGATTGAATATCCAAATGTTTAGACATCCAGGGGATAATAGTTCGTGATTATTTGCTCAATTTTCAGTAACTTTGCATGCTTTTATTATACAATGACAGCAAGGGAGTTTGAAATAGCATTCCGAAGGTTGTACCTGCCGCTTGGCATGTACGCCCTGCGCATTGTCGATGACGCGGATGTAGCCGAGGATCTCGAACAGGATGCCTTTATGAAGGCTTGGCTCTACATAGAGAATGGAGGCGAGATTGACAATTTCTCCTCATTCATGTATCGTACTGTCCGGAATGTATGTCTCACATATCTGCGCGACAGACATGAGATGCTTGACGAAAGCAACATCCCCGATGTGGATGAAGAAGAAATAGACACATCAATCAGGGACGCCAAGATATGGAAAGCCATTGACGGACTGCCGGAAAAATGCCGAGAGGTATTTCTGATGAGCAAACGCGACGGCCTGACCAATGAGAAGATCGCTGAAGAGATGGGCATCTCCGTAAAGACCGTAAAGAATCAGCTGACCAAGGCTTTCAGCCGCCTGCGTGAAGCATTGTCCGAAGGCCACAAACCATTTTTCTTGCCTTTTCTTTAATTTTCTGATTTCAGAGTAGGACCTTTTCAGTGATGGTGAGTCTTAAGAGTGAATTAAACATCCACCATCATGAAAAGAACTATATTCTTATTGCTGGCGATCATTGCTTTCGCCCATATTGCTGAAGCCCGTCAGCCGAGGCGCGGATACAGGGGATTCCTGGAATGGAGCAGCAGCGTACGTTCCTATGAATACGGAACCGACTTTGTCAACGGTACTTTCCTAACGGAACGTCAGACATCTTTTTATACCGGTTTTTCCACCTCTCACGGTTATCAGATCAATCCGATGTTTTTTATCGGGGCCGGACTTGGTATTGAACGATGCGGAAAAATTGACAACTGGGTGGCGCCCGTCTTTCTCCAAGGCCGCATAGACTTGAAATTCGGTAAATTCACACCTTTCGGAGACCTGAGACTCGGCGCCAATTTAGCCGAGGGCGCAGGCGTGTATTTCTCACCCACCATAGGTTACAGATTCAACTGGGGACGCAAAATGGGGGTGAATCTTGGAGCGGGCCTTTCTCTCGCGGGATATAGAGCCGAGCATTGCGAAATCTCCATTTCCGATCAGGGTTCCTTTGATATTCAATATACCGGAACCCATAATCACATCCGTGCATACTTCTCATTTCGTTTAGGCATAGATTTCTGAAAATATGAAAAGCAACGAAATTGATTACATTGCCCGCAGATACAGAAAAGGGAGATTCTCCGCCAACGCGGGCTGGCGCCGGCTCAATATAGCTCCCTCAATAAAATGGAGAAGGTTCAGGGTCGCCGCCACTGTAGCCGCTACTGTCATCATTTCCGCGACAGCGGCGATTCTGTACAGAGAATACAGTATAAATGATGCTTCTCAGCAGACCATGCCGGTAAAAACCGTGACTGTAAGTCCATTGGCGGAAGTCAAGGTGATTGACTTTGAGAATGCTCCGTTGCAGGAAGTCATAAATAAAATAGAGTCGGTTTACAGTGTTAAGGTCGAAAATATTCCGGCACATCCCGATGAATATGAGCTTTCCCTGCACTACGAGGGCAGCCCGACAGATCTCATATCCGTGATCAACGAGATTCTTGGAACTGAAATGACAGTGACTGAACGATGAAACAGTTAATCTTATCCATAATGTTGTGCTTCAGTGCCGTATGCATGGCGGGAAACGTCACGCTCAAGGCCGTGAACCAGCCTGCGTCGGTAGTGTTCAGAAGCATTGTAGAGCAGACGGGCAAGAATTTTGTCTACTCGTCAGAGCTTTTAAAAGACATGAGCGTGTCGGTCAACGTCAAGAATAAATCCCTGAAATCGACCCTCGACGCCATATTCAAGGATTCGGACATCGAATATAAAATAAAGGGCAAGAACATTATTCTGAAACGAAAGCCAAAACCTAAAAAGCATAAGTCAAAGTCGGCCGTCGTCGTCAAACCCCTTTCCATACCGAAACAGGACATCGCCGTTCCGAAAATGCTTGATGAAGTCATCGTTACATCACGACTTGAATCCCCGGCCGTGGAGACCGCTGAGATAGGCGCAAAAAAACTGACCGCCCAGGAAATCATAAACACACCCGTGCTGTTCGGTGAAAGCGATGTGGTCAAAGCCCTTCACATGCAGCCCGGCATCTCGGCGGGACAGGAAGGTATGGCCGGAATGAACGTTCATGGAGGCAATTGCGATGAAAACCTCTATATGCTCGACAACGTGCCATTGTATCAAGTGAATCATTTTGCAGGTCTTTTCTCGGCGTTCAATGTTGATGCTATCCGCTATATCGACTTTTTCAAGTCCTCGATTCCGGCCAAGTACGACGGACGGCTTTCCTCCTACCTCGATGTGCGCACAAAGAACGGCTCCCCGCAAGGCCATCATGGCTCATTCAGACTCGGACTGACCTCCGGCGCCTTCAATTTAGACGGCCCAATAGGCAAAAAGACAACCTATTCCGTGGCGTTGAGACGATCATGGTTCGATGTGCTTACGATTCCCTTAATCGCAATTGCAAATTTAGCGGACGAGGAAATGAATTATTCGTTTAATTATTCCTTTATGGATCTAAACGCCAAGATAACCCACCGCTTTTCAAATAAAGCCACCGGATTCACATCCGTTTATTTCGGCAACGACTTACTGAAGGTTGGCTCGGAGGACAAAAAAGTGCCGTATAATAGTTGGTATGAATCAGACAAGTCGATTTTTCATTGGGGTAACCTTGTGGCCCAAACGGGACTTAACTATAAACTCAATCCCTTGATGTCGGCGGAGTTCACCGCCGCCTACACACGATATTTCTCCAGTATGAAATCCGACTCGTTTTCAAGAGACATGGCCAGTGAAGACACCACGGAAACACATTTCATATCCAAAACCAAAAACAAAATCGACGACTGGATTTTCCGCGCTGATTTCGATTGGAAACCGAACGATCAAAACCGAGTTCGCTTCGGAGGGAATTATATACTCCACTCGTTTCTTCCGGCAAGAACCTCCCGCAACTATACGGTCGACAACGTACAAACTCAGAGAAGAGACTCTACCTGGACATATACTGCCCATGAAGCGAACGCCTACATAGAAGACGACTGGCAGATTACCGATAAATTCCGCATTAACGCCGGTCTGCATCTGTCGCTCTTCCACATCGACGGCAAGACAAATTATGGATTCGGACCAAGACTTTCCTTCAGTTACCGCCCCACGGAGAACTGGGCGGTAAAAGCCTCCTATGCGCGTACAAACCAGTATGTGCATCAGCTTACCGAGACTTATCTATCCTTGCCTACCGACCAATGGGTACCGATCACCGGACGGTTCAAACCTCAGTACGCCGACAAAATATCACTGGGCGCTTACTGGCAGTCGGACAACAAGATGTTTGCCGCATCGGTGGAAGGATACTATAAAACCATGCATAATCTCGTTGATTACCGCGACGAATATTATCTCCAACCTCCGACGGAGATGTGGAACGCCCAACTGTGTTCGGGAAAAGGGACGGCCAAGGGCATCGATTTCAAATTCGAGAAACTATATGGAAAGCTGACAGGTCATATCTCTTATTCACTCGCGTGGTCGGACCGAACTTTTCCAGCCAAGAACGGTGGCCTTACATTCCCGTCCCGTTTTGACAACCGCCATACCATCCACATACTGCTCAACTGGAACATAAGCGACAAAGTGAGTCTCAATGCGGCTTGGACCGGCCATTCAGGCGACCGTTTCACCCTCCTGCCACAAGTCTGGGAGTCGCCTGATTTCGGCAGCTATTACAGTGGAGACACAGCTCCGTTGAAGACAAAGATCAACAATTATCAATTGCCGTTTTATCACCGTCTTGACCTTTCCTGCACAGTACGCAATAAACGAGGCTACTGGAATTTCGGTCTTTACAACGCATACTGCCACATGAACACCGTGGCGATACGGCTAACACACAAATCCGGACGCCCCGTGTTTCAAAAAGTGCAGTTCCTTCCTATAATACCCTCAATTTCATACACATGGCAATTCTAAGACACATTATACCTATCTTGCTGGCCTCCATATTATCAACAGGATGCAGCGAGATTTTCGATCCGCAGGTCGACACAGAACCAGTGCTTTGTATAAACTCATTGATCATTGCGGGAGAACCCATAGAGGTGGAGGTGACGCATACATGGATGTTCAATGATAAAAAATCTGAAGAGAACCATGACGTCATTGATGCTACCGTAACCATTTTCGCCAACGACAGAGTCGTCGCTCCGGACTATCTCCCTAAAGAGGGAGACAAAATCCGAATTGTCGCCGAAAGTCCATCTTACGGATCGGCAACAGCCGAAGTGACTGTTCCTTACGCCACACCTATAGGCAATGTAAAGGTAACCCCGATAGTGACCGATTCCTGGAAATATAATGATTTCTACGATTTAGATATGTACGCAGGTATTAAATTCAATCTAAATGTCGAAGTAAGTGTCAATGACCCGGCAGGAACCGATAATTTTTATCGCTTCGGATATACCAACCACAACGATGAAACTGCCGAAGATCCTGATGATGACACGTGGTTCTCAGAGTTTCCTCAGGGATTTTCAATGGGAAGTTTTGATTTTGACGCAGAACCGATATTCAAAGAGCATATAGGAGTGTTCGAGAGTGTAATGGGTGCTGATCTATATACATATTTTTTATACTTCTCAGACCGCCAGTTCTCGGGGAAGACTTACACTCTTCATCTCAATTTTTCAGACAACACTTTTGTTGTATATTCGCAGGATTATGATGAATCTTTGCTTGATTGCTATATTGAGCTTTATCTGACAACAGTCTCTCAGAGCTACTATAATTGGGCGGTATATAAATGGTATGTGGATGATGGATTTACCGGGGATCTCTCGGAAATCGGCCTTGCTGAATCAAAATGGGGATACAGCAATGTATCCACAGGCGCTGGAGTCGTGGCGGCGCAATCCTCGGCCAAGTATACTATAAACTTGAAGGATTTTCTGAAAACAACATTAAACAACATATAAGATGAAAAAGCTATTTTTTATCGCGACCATGCTGTTCGCGGTTTTAACCCTCGCATCATGTGAGGGCGTTGATGGCCCGGACCCACCACCTGTTTACGCTGACATGACGATCCACCTTGAATATAGCGGTCTGGATGATTTTAAGGGAGAGTTAGCCAGAATTGCGATATTCATTACAGATGAAAACGGTAATTTTGTTGTCCGTCATCAGGCTGACAAAATAGACGGGAATAATCCGTTTATGGTTGATTGCAGACCGGGCAAATATGTCGTAAGCGCCGAATATGTTAATTCCAACACAGATGAAGACAATATCATCCTCGAAAATGTAAATGTGGAATTAAAAGCATATCAATCTCTTGAGGTTGTTTTGAAAATAGATCTCCACAAAATAGAAAGACAAAACTAAGGATATAATTATCTATGAATAAATTATTTGTTATAGCGTCCCTATTGTCCTTGGTATTCTCATTCTCTTCGTGCAAGGAAAATGATCCCCTCCCAATGACGTGGGAAGTTTGTGACTACGATCAAGAAGATGTATCGGTGGTATGTACACCTGGTTATGTCTATGGTGTGGAAATCTCGGCATCCGCTGATTATAGCGGAGATATTACTGTCAGATGCACTAACTATCCTCAGCTGTTGCTCAATGCCAATAACTATGACGGCACGTACACGGGTGAAAAGGCAGGCCTGACTGTCAGCAAAATTGATGACAATACGCTTAAATTCACTTTGGATCCGATAAAGGAAATGAATGAAGAGGCGATATATGATGTCGTGTTGGTCGAAGGTAGAAACGGCAAAGAATCCTACATATCCAACATTCTGGTCGAAAGAAAAAAATAACAACTCCCTCTCACATCATACAACCTCAGAAGTAATTTCAAGAGAATGACACTTTACGATTGTATATGGTTTGAATTTTTCATCGTTAATTAAGAGAGTCATGCAGATCCGTATGACTCTCTTAATTAATCGTTCCTATAACAACTGTGTAAAAATAGATAAGTGCTGAAATTTAACGAGGAGGAAGTATATTTGATTGGAGCTGCGCTGGCGCTGATTGTGTCAGTGCTGATATTTATTCCTATAGGAAAAGCTAATTTGAAGTGGTATTGGAGTCACAGTCAGACCAATTCACTTAAAGACAAGACGGTGTCATTGATATTTGGTGTTGTTATGGGAGGGGCCCTATATTACGCGGTTTGCAAATTCTTTCATTATACTTCCGTAATATGTCTTATCACCATAGGGACCGGGGTGGAGGGCTGTATACTTGGATTATATTACTTTCACATAAATAAACGATTTTCAGAGAAAAGCCATCTGCCAAAAGTGGCTGACGAGCAAGGACTACGATCGCATATAAAGTTGAACATAGCGGTTTATTACCAAATTCTGATGATTGTTCTGATCAATATGGTTTTGGGTATGGGCCTGATCGCAGGTACTCGATGGACCATGCCGGACATTGTGGAAATTCATGACGGTCCAAAGCGATCCACCTATGAATATAAAGTAAGCAATTACTACGTGATGCCATTCGTGAAAGGACTGTCACCGGGAAGAAGTTACATCGACAACCAATCTAAAGACACTGTTTACAGGATCGTTGTCAATTATGCATATCTTGATGAAGAAGAATGCAATCTTTATGCCGTGACCGATAAATATGCTCCGGCTTCTTTCTCGCGTATGCCGTCCCATACATTTCATGTCATGGATACGATTGCCCCTGTCATGCCATCGTCTTCAGGAAAGATGGGTCGCTATCACACCCAAAGGATTTATCTTACTGACAACGAGCATCTCTGGGACTTCCGTCTGGTGAACATGCGCGGATTCGGCCTCAATAAGAATCGGCAAGTCGACTCTATTCCGGAAAGCGGCAACATGCCCGACAGAGAAAATAACGAAGAATACAGAGCTTATAAACGAATCTCTCCATTTCCCTATCCTCGCCTTCGCCCTATTCCAGTGTTTCGTAAGTCACAATAATATTGGCGCGGAACCAATGCTTGGGAATCTCCCAAGAAGAGCAAAAACCAAATAGCTCTCTGCGTTGTTATCAACTCAAAGGTGATGACAAGTCGCAACTTGTGCTTGTCTTATAAATTTCAAGGTTATGAAAATCGGTTTCTTTGTGCCGTGCTACATGGACGCCATCTATCCGCAGGCGGCCATCTCCACATGGGAGCTACTCAAGAAATTGGGACTGGATGTGGAGTTTATCAACCGGGCGGCGTGCTGCGGTCTTCCGGAACTCGACATGGGTTATGTGAAGCATTCCTGCACTATCGAGAAGAGCGCGGCTCCATTCCTGGCTGACGGCCGCTATGATTATGTGGTTGTGCCTTCAGGCATCTGCACGGACCAGTTCCGCCTGCATTTCAACGAAGTGGAACAGACTCCCGAAGTAGTGCATTTCCGCAACACCGTCTACGACCCTGTGGAATTTCTGCACGATGTGCTCAAGATTACGGAGCTTCCCGGACATCCCGCATTTCCGCATCGTGTGGCCATCCATAACGGTTGCCATTCGCTGCGCTATCTGATGGAGGCTCGCCCTTCGGAGCTTATGATTCCTTCGTTCGACAAATGCGCCGACCTGCTCCGTCTGGTGGACGGCATTGAGATCGGCTATGCCACTCGTCGCGACGAATGCTGCGGCTTCGGAGGTATATTCGCAATCTGGGATCCATCTTGCTCCGGACAGCAGGGCCGCGACAAAGTCAACGACTACGCACGCAACGGGTTCCACTACGTCACTTCGCAGGACATGTCCTGCCTTATACATCAGCAGACCGTGGCCCGCAAGATCGGTCTGGACCTTAAAATGTATTATATCACTGAAATCCTTAACGGCGACGCAAAATGAAACAGGTAGACCAAGTAAAATTAGGAGCGGAGTTTATA
>USIY01000064.1 GCA_900554845.1 uncultured Bacteroidales bacterium
AAATACGACTGGAGTTGCCTCCGACAGAGGAAATGCGGAAAATAATCGGATAAGATTGCGGCAGATCGGTCAAAGACGATTTTGCGGTCGTTCTCTTGTCTTTTTTTTATTGGATGGTATCTGATTATATTGGATTTTTTTGTAAATTTGCACAATAATGTCGTTGGTGTGTAATAATGCACTGACAGAACAAGGCAATAATGGTAAAGAAAACGCGCGATAAATTCATAGAGGTGGCACGCAGTCTGTTTGCACGACAGGGTGTAGAGAACACTACGATGAATGATATCGCAACGGCTTCGGACAAAGGCCGCCGTACCATATATACCTATTTCAAATCCAAGACCGAGATATTCAACGCAGTCATCGAAAGCGAGACCGACGATCTGGTCAAGGCGTTGCGGCTGATTGTCTCTCTTCCCACCAGTCCGGAGCAGAAATTGCATGATTATGTGCGTACACGTCTCGAAAAAATGAACGAAGTAGTGACGAGAAACGGATCGTTACGCGCGGGTTTTTTTCGGGATGTTCGGAAAGTGGACCGTGCTCGCGCCATAATCTCAGTAAAGGAAATAAGTCTGTTGATGCGCATTCTGCAAGAGGGAATAGATATCGGGGTGTTCAGAATCGGCAATGTCAAGGAGCGGGCCATTATCATCACCAATTGTATTCACGGTATGGACGTTCCTTACATTCGCAATACTCTCTCCACGTATGGTATTGATAAGGAGAGAATCGTCGACATGGTATCGGATTTGATATTGAATGGAATAAAAAACGATAAGAAATAATTAAAGATGAAATTACTTGAAGGAAAGGTGGCCGTTATCACAGGCGCGGCCCGAGGCATCGGCAAGGAAATAGCGTTGAAGTTCGCGTCGGAAGGATGCGACATCGCGTTCACAGATCTCGTTATTGACGAGAACGGCAAGAAAACCGAGGAAGAAATAGCGGCTTACGGAGTAAAGGTAAAGGGCTATGCGTCCAATGCAGCCGATTTTGCTGCCACCGAAGCTGTAGTAGCGGAGATCAAGAATGATTTCGGTCATATAGATGTTTTGGTGAACAATGCAGGCATTACCAAGGATGGCCTTATGTTGCGAATGACAGAGCAGCAGTGGGATGCTGTGATAGCAGTCAATCTGAAGTCCGCTTTCAACTATATACACGCCGTTCTGCCCATCATGATGCGTCAGAAGAGCGGCTCGATAATCAATATGGCGTCTGTTGTGGGCGTGCATGGCAACGCAGGACAGGCAAACTACGCCGCTTCCAAGGCCGGATTGATAGCTCTTGCCAAGAGCATAGCGCAGGAGGTGGGAAGCCGCGGCATCCGTGCCAACGCCATCGCTCCTGGTTTCATCGACACAGCGATGACAGAGGCTCTTCCCGACGAGATCCGTAAGGAATGGATTACCAAGATTCCGTTGCGTCGCGGCGGTAAGGTTGAGGACATCGCCAACGTCGCCACATTCCTGGCATCCGACATGTCCGGTTATGTCACCGGTCAGGTTATCCAGGTAGACGGCGGTATGAATATGTAATTCGATCCGAGATGCGTAAATACGCAGTCATATTGGCCGGTGGAGCGGGAACGCGAGCCGGTGGAGAAATGCCCAAGCAGTTCCATGAGCTGCTGGGCATTCCTATGTTATGGTGGTCGGTCCGTGCCTTTCATCAGGCGGATCCCGACACGAAGATTGTCATCGTAATGAATCCGGGGTGCTGGGACGACTGGGATATAATTTACCGTGAATTGCCCGAGGAGGACCGTTGCATTCCCCTTATTATGAAAAGTGGCGGCCGCTCACGTACGGAATCGGTGCAGAACGGCATAATGGGCCTTCCCGGGGATGCGGATACATTGATAGCTGTGCATGACGCGGCGCGTCCCGCCATAACTCCCGGGATGGTGAATCGTGTGTGGGACTGCGCTGAACGGTTCGGTACGGCTGTGCCGTGTGTGGAGGAAGTGAACTCTCTTCGCAGAAAGGATGGTGACACGACATATCCGGCGGACCGCTCGGAGTTCCTCGTTGTGCAGACTCCGCAGATCTTCCGCGCCGACATACTGCACAAGGCATACTCCGAGCGTAAGGATTCTGTATTCACTGACGATGCATCGTTGGTGCAGCAGGTCGGGTTCCATATAACGACTTGCGAAGGATTGCCAGAGAATATCAAGGTTACAACTCCGATGGATTTCGAAATAGCGGAAATCCTTCTTAAAAACAGGTAATGGCTTTTCTTGATTCGGACATCAAATTTCTGAAAGGAGTGGGTGAGAGGCGCGCCAAGCAGCTTGCTTCGGAGTTCAATATAGGGTCGTTCCGTGACTTGCTCTATAATTTCCCTTTCCGGTATCTGGATAAAAGCAGATTTTATAACATCCGGGAATTTACGGGGGAAATGCCTTCGGTTCAGGTAAAGGGGGAATTCCTTCGTCTGGATCTTGAAGGAGAGGGGGCGCGCATGCGTCTCAGGGGAATCTTCACAGACGGGGAGCGGATGATGGAATGCATATGGTTCGCGAAAGCCAAAGCGATGTCCACATTTTATCAAGTCAGAAAACCATACATAATCTTCGGCAAACCACAGGAATACAGAGGAGTTTGGTCCATATCCCATCCGGAAATATCCCCATATGACGATAAACAGCCTCCAAAGGGATTTTGCGGAGTATATAATCTCACAGAAAACGGACGGAAGGCAGGCTTCTCGTCAAAATCATTCAACACTCTCGTCGGCAATCTGCTGAATCATCCGAATTTCTCGACAATACCTGAGACATTGCCCCCCGAGGTTGTCGCGGTTTATCGTCTGATGCCGTTGAAGGAGACGTTGCGGGAATTGCACTTCCCGACAAATCCCGAAAGCCTTCGCAAGGCTCGCGAGAGGATGAAGTTCGAGGAATTGTTTTATCTTCAGCTGAATATTCTGCGTTTTTCCAGGGAGCGCGGTCGACGGATCCCCGGAATTCCTTTCCCGAAAATAGGGCCTGTTTTCAACACATATTATAAAGAATGCATACCCTTCCAGCTGACCGGGGCTCAGAAACGGGTGCTTCATGAGATCAGGGACGACATGCGCGCCGGGCGGCAGATGAATCGTCTTTTACAGGGGGATGTGGGTTCCGGCAAGACTATGGTGGCGTTCATGACTTTGTTGATGGCGATCGACAACGGTTGCCAGGGTGCGTTGATGGCTCCTACGGAGATTCTTGCCTCGCAGCATTATGACACCCTGAAGGAATGGTGCGACAGGATCAATGTCAGGGTGGAATTGCTTACGGGTAGCACAAAAGCCAAGAAACGCAGAGAGATACACGAGGGCCTTGAGAACGGCGAGATAAATATTCTTGTAGGTACTCATGCCCTGATCGAGGACGCTGTAAGGTTCAGGCGTCTTGGAGTGGCGGTTATCGACGAGCAGCACCGTTTTGGAGTGGCCCAGCGTGCCCGGATGTGGAAGAAAGGGGAGACCGCACCGCATGTGTTGGTAATGACGGCGACACCGATACCGAGGACTTTGGCCATGACCGTTTACGGCGACCTTGATGTCTCCGTGATAGACGAACTTCCCCCGGGTCGCAAGCCGATAGATACCCGCCTTCGGTTCGAGGACAACAGAATGGAGGTGTACCGTCTGCTTGAGCATGAGCTGAGGGCCGGACATCAGGTATATGTGGTTTATCCTCTTGTGAAGGAGAACCAGAAACTTGATCTGAAGAGTGTTGAGGAAGGTTGGCAACGTCTGTGCGGAATCTTCAAAGGTTGGAAAGTCGGAATGGTCCACGGTCAGATGAAACCGGATGCGAAGGACTTGCAGATGGAGCGTTTTGTGAAGAACGAAACGCAGATTCTTGTTGCCACCACTGTAATAGAGGTGGGAGTAAATGTTCCGAACGCGTCGGTGATGCTGATAGAGAATGCCGAACGTTTCGGTTTGTCGCAACTTCATCAGTTGCGTGGGCGGGTAGGCCGTGGGGCAGATCACAGTTATTGCGTGCTGATGACAAAACGCAACATCGGGGGCGACACCCGCAAGCGTCTGGAGGTAATGACCGCCACCACAGACGGGTTCCTTGTTTCGGAGGCCGACATGAAGATGCGCGGTCCCGGTGATATGGAAGGGACTCAACAGAGCGGAGTGGCATGGACTTTGAATGTCGCCAATCTCGCCACCGACGGACAGATACTGAACATAGCCCGCGAGGGCGCCGACAAGATCCTTAACGGACGTCCGGAACTTGTGACGGCGCCTGCGGATACGCCTGACTGCCCGTTGCAGTCCGGCTCAATCATAATATCCGATTCCTCGTTGGCTATACTGCAGTCCGAATTGAAATATCGTTTTGCCAGAAGCGTCGACTGGTCGCTTATCAGCTAAGACTGTTTCGCATTATCCAGATTGTCCCTTAAACGTCGTCGGGATCGCTGACCGGTTGTTTGGGGAGGGTGATATGCAATGCGAGCCAGCCCAGGAAGCCTGCTACTAAGGAGCCGACGAGGATTCCGAGTTTAGCGTCGTTCAGCAATTCATGCATGTGCGCACCCATTCCTCCGAACGAGAGGTTGGCGATGAACAGGGAGACGGTGAATCCTATGCCGCCCAGCATTGAGATGGAGGCGAGGCGCGCCCAATTGCTGCCCGAGGGCATGGGAGCCAGTTTCAGCAGAATACAGATCGCCGAGAAACTGAATATGCCCAGAAACTTACCTAAAACCAAGCCTACCATGATAGCCGGAGCGATACCGTGGAACAACTGGGAAACTGACATTTCCCCGAAATAAATTCCGGCGTTTGCAAATGCGAAAAACGGGACAATTATATAGTTGACCAGCGGATGCAGAGAGTCCTCCATGTCCTGCAATGGGGAAATTACTTTATCGGAAGAGGACTCGATCTCCTTCAGAAGGTTCATCTGTTCCTTGGAAAGAATGCTTCGTTTTTCCAAGGTTTCGTCATTCTCCTGCGCGAAGAAACCGATGTTCTTGCGGATAATCTTGATGTACTTCTTGGGAGCATATACGGGACGCGAAGGGACGCAGAAAGCCACCAATACGCCGGCGATGGTGGGATGTATTCCCGCGTTCAGGAAGAAAAACCATACGAACGCTCCTATAATGACATAGAACAATTTGCTCTGGATGCCGATAAGTTTACCTCCGATAAACAACACTGCAAGACATATAGCCGCATAGCCCAGAAGGGCAAAGCTGATTTCAGTGCTGTAGAATATGGCTATTACCAATATGCCTCCGATATCGTCCACGACGGCCAACGTGGTGAGAAACACTTTCAGGCCTATGGGCACCCGATTGCCGAGCATCGCCAGGACACCTAATGAGAAGGCGATGTCCGTAGCCATGGGAATTGCCGCGCCGCCAACGTAATCGGTGCCGCGAGCCATAAGGTAGTATAGAGCTACCGGGACGATCATTCCTCCGATAGCCGCGATGATGGGAAGAATGGCCTTTCGGAACGATGAGAGTTCGCCGACAAGCACCTCGCGCTTGATCTCAAGTCCCACGGAGAAGAAAAACAGGGCCATCAGCGCGTCGTTGATGAACGCCATTATCGACATCGGCTGTCCGTGGTGGCTGAAAAGATTGAAGTTTCCTACCTGCAGGGCTATCTCATGTGTCCAGAGAGAGTTGTATAAATCTCGTGTGAAGGGAACATTTACGACTATAAGAGCCAGTACGGTGGCGGCTATAAGTACATTTCCGCCATTGGCATAGTTCCGGATGGTTTTCCGGGCTGTATAAAATACTGAATCCATAAACGGGTTATTTACAATAGGGGCGTTGTGTTTTCGGGTGCAAAGTTACAAAAACTATTGCTTTCTGTAATATAAATACAAATAAAGGTCATTTGGTTGATGGTATTTCATCAAAAATGGGTATGTGGGTGTTATTATAAGAAACATAGATACTCATAAGAAACATAGATAGTCACAGATACAATGAGAGAAAAGGAGTTTTTGCCGCAGGTGGCCGAGCGTCTGGGCATATCGGAGTTGAACATAATGCAGAAACAGATGATGGCGGCCTCGGGCAACGGTCGGGATCTGATATTGCTGTCGCCGACAGGTTCCGGAAAGACATTGGCGTTCATATTGCCTATGCTCAAGATGTTGCGTCCTTCCACAGGAAGGGTGCAGGCGGTGGTGATCGCCCCAAGTCGCGAACTTGTGGTGCAGATCTCGGAAGTGCTCCGTAAAATTGGCGCCGGAATGAAAACCACCCCCTTGTACGGAGGTCATAAATTCGAGGATGAGGAAAACTCCCTCAAGGCCGGTACGGATATCGTGGTCGCGACGCCGGGCCGGTTGCTCGACCATATTAACCGCCGAACGGTAGATGTGCTGCCTACCCGTATCCTTGTTCTCGATGAGTTCGACAAGTCTTTGGAACTTGGTTTCGAAACCGAGATGAAAAAAATCATCGGGCGGCTGAAGAATGTAAGCCGTGAAATACTCACTTCCGCCACCCGCGCCGATATATTGCCTCAATTCCTTACTCTCAACGACCCATTGACGCTTGATTTCCTTGAGGAAAACCAAGATTTGCGTCGTCGTATCCGTGTGCATCGTGTCGATTCCGATGCCAACGACAAGCTTGATTCGCTACGGGTGCTTCTGGCAAACCTTGCGAATGAAGCCGACGGCTATGAACGTTCCATAGTGTTTGTGAATCATAGGGAAAGCGCGGAGCGAGTTTCGGAATATCTTAAGAGAAACGGCGTGCCGGCGGTTCTGTATCATGGAGCCATGGATCAGCGGGACAGGGAGTCGGCTGTCGCTCAGTTCAACAACGGAAGCCGTCCGGTGCTCGTGGCTACGGACCTTGCCGCCAGGGGCCTTGACATCAAGGAGGTAAAGTCCGTGATTCATTATCATCAGCCTTTAACCGCGGAGGCATACACGCACCGCAACGGCCGTACGGGCCGCGTGGATGCCGAAGGTGATATTTTCGTCCTTGTGGGTCCGGAGGAGAGCGTGAAGGAATATGTTGAGTTCGACGACACACGTTGGCTTGATCCTTCGCTTGAGGCCCCACGGAAGCCAATGCAGCATACATTATATTTTGGAGCCGGTAAGAAAGAAAAACTTTCCAAAGGCGATATACTTGGATTCCTTGTGAAGGAATGCGGCGTGGCTCCGGATAAGATCGGGATAATAGATGTGAAGGACCACTTCGCGCTCGTTGCCGTGGCCGCAGACGATCCGGATTCCTTGCTTGCAAAGGCCCGCGCGGCCAAAATAAAGGGGGAACGCCGGCAAGTGTCGGTGCTTAAATAATCCGTCTGTCCTTAAAATTAGGTATATATAAGGTGTCGGTCGTAATAAAAAATGTGAATCAGGCTATAAATATCCGAAAAAATTAGTAATTTTGTGGATTATTTGAGCCTGAATAGGTGGATTATATCATTTTGAATAGAGATTGCACTGTTCAAAACTCAAAAAGAAGACAATTTTAATAGACTCTAAGGAATAAACAAACAAACACGATGAGCAACGAAAAGAAATTTCTGACGTGTGACGGCAATCAGGCCGCGGCGCATATCAGTTACATGTTCAGCGAAGTTGCGGCAATTTATCCCATTACCCCGTCGTCGACCATGGCGGAGTACGTGGACGATTGGTCGGCAGCAGGACGTAAGAATATATTCGGAGAGACCGTACAGGTCCAGGAAATGCAAAGCGAGGGAGGCGCCGCCGGCGCAGTCCATGGATCGCTTCAGGCCGGAGCTCTTACCACTACTTATACGGCTTCGCAGGGTCTGTTGTTGATGATCCCGAATATGTACAAGATCGCAGGTGAGCTTCTTCCTTGTGTGTTCCATGTATCCGCCCGTACTCTTGCCAGCCATGCGCTGAGCATTTTCGGTGACCATCAGGATATCTACTCCGCACGCCAGACCGGTTTCGCTATGTTCTGCGAGGGTTCCGTGCAGGAGGTGATGGATCTCGCCGCCGTGGCGCATCTGTCGGCCATCAAGGGACGTGTGCCTTTCGTTAACTTCTTCGACGGATTCCGCACCAGCCATGAGATCCAGAAGATCGAGGCTCTGAGCGAGGAACAACTCGCTCCTCTGGTTGACCAGAAGGCTTTGGCCGAGTTCCGCGCCCGTGCTCTGAATCCCGACAAGCCTGTGGCACGCGGTATGGCCGAGAACGGCGACATCTTCTTCCAGCACCGCGAGGCCAGCAACAAATATTACGACGCCCTTCCCGAGATTGTAGAGAACTACATCAAGGAGATGAACAAGCTCACGGGCCGCAACTACGGTCTGTTCGACTATTATGGCGATCCCGAGGCCGAGCGCGTCATCATAGCCATGGGTTCCGTTACTCAGGCCGCCCAGGAGACCGTGGATTATCTTCGTGCCAAGGGCGAGAAGGTAGGTCTCGTAAGCGTTCACTTGTATCGTCCTTTCAGCGCCAAGCATCTGTTGGCTGCCGTTCCTGCGTCGGCCAAGAAGATCGCCGTGCTGGACCGCACCAAGGAGCCCGGAGCAAACGGCGAGCCTCTTTATCTGGACGTTAAGGATGTGTTCTACGGAAAGGAGAACGCTCCGGTGATCGTCGGCGGCCGCTATGGTCTGTCCTCCAAGGACACCACTCCCGCGCAGCTCGTGCAGGTTTTCGAGAATCTGAAGGCCGACGAGCCCAAGAACGGCTTCACTATCGGTATCGAGGATGACGTGACTTGTCTGTCACTGCCCGTTACCGCTGAGATCAACACCGGTAACGCCGGCATGTTCCAGGCTAAGTTCTTCGGTCTCGGCGCGGACGGAACAGTGGGTGCCAACAAGAACTCAGTGAAGATCATCGGCGACAACACCAACAAGTATTGCCAGGCATATTTCGCTTACGACTCGAAGAAGTCGGGCGGTTTCACTTGCTCGCACCTCCGTTTCGGCGACGAACCCATACGCTCCACTTATCTTGTGAACACGCCTAACTTCGTGGCTTGCCACGTTCAGGCATATCTACATATGTACGATGTGACCCGCGGTCTGCAGAAAGGCGGAACATTCCTGCTCAACACCATCTGGGAGGGTGAGGAACTTGCCAAGAATCTGCCGAACAAGGTTAAGCGTTATTTCGCCGAGAACGATATTACCGTCTACTATATCAACGCCACCAAGATCGCGCAGGAGATCGGTCTGGGCAACCGCACCAACACCATTCTTCAGTCTGCGTTCTTCCGTATTACTGAAGTGATTCCTGTTGACCTCGCCATCGAGCAGATGAAGAAATTCATCGTCAAGTCCTACGGCAAGAAGGGCGAGAATGTGGTGAACATGAACAATCAGGCCGTGGATCGCGGCGGTGAGTACAAGAAGCTTGATGTGGACCCCGCATGGGCATCGCTTAAGGACGACGCTTCCACGGCGGCTCCCGCTCCTGAATTCATTGAGAGCGTGGTTCGCCCGATGAACGCTCAGGACGGCGACCTGCTCCCTGTAAGCAAGTTCATAAACAATCCCGACGGCACATGGCAGCAGGGCACGGCAGCTTATGAGAAGCGCGGCGTGGCGGCTTTCGTTCCCGAATGGAATCCCGACAACTGTATCCAGTGCAACAAGTGCTCGTACGTATGTCCTCACGCTTCCATCCGTCCGTTCGTACTGGACCCCGAAGAGATGAAGGCCGCTCCTTTCGGCGAGGACGCCACTATTCCCGCTATCGGCAAGACATTCACCGGCATGCGTTTCCGTCAGCAGGTGGATGTGATGGATTGCCTTGGTTGCGGCAATTGCGTCAACGTATGTCCCGGCAAGAAGGGGGAGAAGGCTCTGTTGATGAAACCCTTCGAGACTCAGGAGGCTCAGGACGCCAACTGGGAATGGCTGGTTAAGAACGTCAAGAGCAAAGCCGATCTGGTTGACGTTAAGCTGAACGCCAAGAACAGCCAGTTCGCTCAGCCTCTGTTCGAGTTCTCCGGCGCTTGCTCGGGTTGCGGCGAGACTCCTTATGTCAAGCTGATCACCCAGTTGTTCGGCGCCAACGAGGTTGTTGCCAACGCAACGGGATGTTCGTCCATTTATTCAGGATCCGCGCCTTCCACACCTTATACCACCGATGCGAACGGTCACGGTCCCGCATGGGCCAACTCACTGTTCGAGGACTTCTGCGAGTATGGTCTGGGTATGTATATCGCATACGAGAAACTGCGCAACCGCGCCGAGGCTGTAGCTGCAGAGATCGTGGCTAAGGAGGATGTTCCCGAGGCATTGAAGGCAGCCGCCAAGGATTGGTTGGACAACAAGGACGACCTCAAGCTGTCGCAAGTCAAGGGTGAGGCTCTGAAGGGCGAGGCCGCCAAGGGCGCCGAGGCAGGTTGTGAGCTCTGCAAGACTCTGATGAGCATGGCCAACTATCTGACCAAGCGCAGCCAGTGGATCATCGGCGGTGACGGCGCAAGCTACGACATCGGTTTCGGCGGTCTGGAC
>USIY01000065.1 GCA_900554845.1 uncultured Bacteroidales bacterium
CGTCAGGAGTCAATGCAGGAGGAGTCACGTCGTAGCTTCTGCGCCAAATATGGACTTGCTCCGCTCCGTATTTTTCGGCCGTGTCGGCTTTGTTCAGTCCCTGCAGCGCCCCGTAATGCCGTTCATTGAGATGCCAGTCCTTGGTTACGGGCACCCAATCGCGGTCCATCGCGTCCGATACAAGCTCAAGAGTATGGATGGCACGTTTCAAGTACGATGTGAAATAATATTCCGGCAAGATGCCGGCTTCTTTGATTTTTTTCCCCGCTTCCACGGCTTCAATGCGTCCCTGGGCCGTGAGATCCACATCCGTCCACCCTGTGAAAAGATTCTTTAGATTCCATTCGCTTTGTCCGTGCCTGAGCAATATCAGATGTCGCATATCTATATTTAATATTTTCTTAATTTAACTTTTCAACCTCGCTTCGGTCTAATTTGTTCGGACAATACAATGATTTTATATATTAGGTGTTAATATAACAGCATCTTGGTCATATAACCCAAATAACCCCAATAATTAGGAAAATGTCGGAAAAGGTCAGATATAAGGGACTGTCGTCGGAGGAAGTCTCCGAAAGTCGCGTCAAATACGGTGTCAACGTATTGACTCCTCCTGAAAAAGAATCCTTGTTCATGAAATTTCTCGGAAAATTCAAGGATCCATTGATAATAGTCCTGTTGATTGCCGGTGTGTTGTCAATCGGCATATCCTTTTATGAATATTATGGCCTTAATGAAGGTCCGACGGTGTTTTTTGAGCCGGTCGGTATTTTTATGGCCATTCTTCTTGCCACAGGATTGGCGTTTGTTTTTGAGGTGAAAGCTGACCGGGAGTTCGCCATACTTAATCAAGTAAACGACGATGAGCCTGTATATGTGATCCGAGACGGGAACGCCGTCAGAATCCCAAAGAAGGATGTGGTTGTGGGAGATATCGTGATGCTCAACACTGGAGAAGAGATACCGGCCGACGGGGAATTGCTTGAGGCCGTGTCCATGAATGTCGACGAGTCCACGCTCACCGGTGAGCCTGTTTGTCATAAGACCACAGACCCCGAGCAATTCGATCCAGACGCCACATTTCCTTCCAACGAGGCTATGCGCGGCACGAAAGTGATGGAAGGACACGGTGTAATGCGTGTGAAGCGTGTGGGAGACGCTACGGAGAACGGCAAGGTGTTCAAGGCCGCCCAGATCGACGACAGTGTAAAGACGCCTTTGGACGAACAGCTTGGCAAACTCGGAAAACTTATTTCATGGGTATCCTACACTATAGCCGCGCTGATTGTGGTGGTGCGCATGGTGATGTTTTTCATCACATATCCGGATTTTGACTTAGTGTCGTTGCTGGCATATCTGTTGCAATCCCTCATGGTGGCCGTCACATTGGTTGTAGTGGCGGTTCCGGAGGGTTTGCCTATGGCTGTGACGTTGTCGCTCGCATATTCCATGCGGAGAATGCTGAAGACAAACAATCTGGTGCGTAAGCTTCATGCCTGCGAGACAATGGGAGCTATCACCGTGATTTGCACGGACAAAACCGGAACTTTGACACAAAACCAGATGCAGGTCTACAAGACCGACTTCTTCGGACATCCTTCCGACGATGTGCTTTATGAAGGAATCGCCGTCAATTCCACGGCGCAGCTGGACCGCTCTCACCAAAAGCCACAGGTGTTGGGCAATCCAACGGAAGGGGCCTTGTTGTTGTGGCTTGAGTCGCGTGGCGTGGATTATTCGGAGGTGCGTGCGAAAGCAGACCGTATGGAGGAGCTTCCTTTCAATACCGAACGGAAATACATGGCTACGGTTGTCAAGTCTTCCACTGGAGAGAAGATCCTATACGTCAAAGGGGCTCCGGAAATAGTGTTCGGTATGTGTCGCGACACATCGGGCGTGACCAAAGAGGAAATCGACGCTCTGTTGCTTGAATATCAGAATCAGGCCATGCGTACTCTTGGATTCGCATATCAGGTGTTGAAACCTGGTGACAGGACCATAGAAGAGAACCGGGTCGTTGCGGATAAGCTGGTTTTTCTTGGGATTGCCGCCATATCCGATCCTGTCAGGGCAGACGTTCCGGATGCGGTCCGTGAAGTCACCGGCGCAGGCATCAAGGTTAAGATCGTAACAGGCGACACACCCGGCACCGCCAAGGAGATAGGGCGTCAGATAGGCCTGTGGAACGATGAGACCGATACTGAGAAGAATATAATAACCGGAACGGAGTTCGCGGCGCTCACGGACGGAGAATTGCGTGAGCGTGTAGGGGATCTTAAGATAATAGCCCGCGCGCGGCCTATGGACAAGAAACGTCTGGTTGAAGCATTGCAGGCCAACAACGAAGTTGTGGCTGTGACCGGCGACGGGACGAATGACGCGCCTGCTTTGAAGGCAGCGCACGTAGGTCTTTCCATGGGCGACGGTACGGCTGTGGCAAAGGAGGCTTCCGATATCACCATTATCGACAATTCTTTCGCTTCCATAGGACGTGCCGTTATGTGGGGACGGTCTCTGTACCGCAACATACAGAGGTTCATATTGTTCCAGATGACTGTGAATGTGGCGGCCTGCCTGATAGTGCTTGCCGGAGCCTTCATGGGACTGCAGTCGCCGTTGACGGTGACGCAGATGTTGTGGGTGAACCTGATTATGGATACGTTCGCGGCTATGGCCCTGGCTTCTCTGCCCCCTTCGGGAAATGTGATGAAAGACAAGCCTCGATCGCGTTCGGCGTTCATTATCAACAATGCGATGTGGAGACGCATTATTGGCGTCGGAGGGGCATTTTTCATAATTCTCTTCGTGATACTCTATTATTTTGAACATACCGGTCTGGCGAGCCTTACGGAGTTCGGAAGATTGGCTATGGGAGTAAATACCGGTTTGACGCCTTATGAATTGTCCCTGTTCTTCACGATCTTCGTATTCCTCCAGTTCTGGAATATGTTCAACGCAAGAGCCTTTGACACCGGACGCTCGGCGTTTCATTTCAAGGGATGCCAGGGATTTGTGGAAATAGCCGCCATCATCCTGTTCGGCCAGATATTGATAGTGTCTTTAGGAGGACGTTTTTTCAATGTGGTTCCCCTTCGCATAGATGATTGGATCATAATTATTTCGTTCACATCTTTGGTTCTTTGGATCGGCGAGCTCGTCCGAATTGGGCTCGTCCGAAAACACAGACATGAGGCTTGACTATAAACTCTTATTTATCCTAACTGTTTATAAAGAAAGCAAATTTATAAAGACTCATGGAAATAGAAAATACCATAGGGAAAGAGGCGAGGGGAAATGCGGCTTATATGAACATAATCAACCGCGTAAGCGTGAGGATGTATGCCGACAAGAAAGTATCGGAGGAACATATCTCGGACTTGCTGCATGCGGCCATGAGCGCACCGAGCGCAGTGAACCGACAGCCGTGGGAATTTATAGTCGTGAATGACCCGGAACTGCTTGTGAAATTATCCGAGGCACTCCCTTATGCAAAAATGACAGCGCATGCGTCCGCGGCCATAATAGTCTGCGGGGAGACGACGAGATTTTTGGAAGGACTTGACTCGACCCTCTGGGAGCAGGATCTGTCGGCGGCTTCAGAGAATATACTGCTTGCCGCGCATGCCTTGGGACTTGGAGGAGTGTGGACATGTCTATATCCTCACGAAGAGCGTATTGCTCCCGTGAGATCGATTCTGAATATTCCGGAGAACATAATTCCGTTCAATGTCATACCGGTGGGCTATCCGGCAAAGCCTCACGCCCCGATGGACAAATGGCATCCGGAACGGATCCATATCAACCGTTTTAAATAAGGATTCAGAGGTTGGATATCTCGGAGATGTCAATGATGTTGTGGAGGATTGCGTAAATAGTAAGGCCCGCCGGGGAATGTATCTGGAGTTTGGCCGCGATGTTGCGTCGGTGGGTGGTGACGGTATGCACCGACAGGCATAGGGTATCCGCTATTTCCTTGTTGGACATTCCTTTCGCCACAAGAGCGATTATCTCCTTTTCACGGTTGCTTATGGTCCCTCCGGAATCGGGGGTCTCTGATTGTTCGGTCTCTGCATCCTGAGCGCTGTCGGATTCCTTGTCCTTCATCCTCTGTTCCAGCATTATTCCTTCCGGCATGAAAAGCTTGTTTTCGATGGCCCAGTGCGACAGCAGATCGTTTTCAACGTTGATTATGTCGTACAGGGCGTAAGTCAGGATGTTGTTGGTACTGTGCGGATAGTGACGGATAATGATGTCTTTGAGTTCCTGGAGCTTTCCCACCATGTCCTCATGGTTGAGCGAATATTCCGACAGATTGCATGAGTCGTCTTTTTTCCCTGACGCAAGATTGCGTATGTGGGGGAAAATCACGTCATTTTCATACTCCATGTGCCTGTGCACCTCCTGCATGTAATTGTCGTAATATTTCAGTATAAGGAATCCTGCGTCGTTGGCGTCCACGCAATTGATGGCTTTTATCAGTTTCTCGCGTATGGATGGGAGTATGAAATCCAGAAAATAGGAATGGGCGTCTTCCAGATAGTCAATCAATTGGAGAATATCGGTCCTCAGGCCGTCATTGGGATGGCCGCTGATAAGGTTGGCCACCGCAAGAAAGGTATCGGTGTCGATGCCTTCGTTACGGCATATCTCTTTAATTGAACTGTCTCCGAAGCCCAAAGGGATGCGGAACCGGTTTATCACCAGAAGCAGTAGGTTATTGTCGTCTACCAAATCGCGAAGCCTGTCGTCGGCGACATAAAGCTTCGGGCCATTATCTTTTGTCATATACACAGTCACGCCTCAAATTCGTTGCAAAATTAGCGAATTTGAGGCGTAAATGCGATACTTAAAAGTGATTATTTTGCGGCAGGAATCCTTTTTTTGCGTGAAGAATACAACATATACAGGCCCAGAATCACGAAAGCTGCGAGAATAAGGGCCATTTCCGTCTTATGTTCCAGTGGAGCAACCCATATTTCCTTGAAAAGGTTGTTTCTGCCCATGATTTCGACAGGAGTCCACAGCACCACCACCGTCGCGATGGACATGCGGATGTTGGCACCCCATGAAGGTATTCGCAATTGACGGGCGAACATGAAACATGCGCCTATGAAGCATCCTATGCCGACAAGAATCGTCACCGGATGGCTGTCGCCAAGAAAGACAGGGTCGTAGCAGAACATAAGCAGCAGATAGGAAGCCCACATAATCATGATGAACTCCATGAAAGTCACGATTGAAGCATGACGTGTCATGGGGCGGGCGCATATTTCGCTTTTGCGTCCACGGAACAGCTGACGCTGGCACCAATTTATGAAATTACAGCCGTTGCGTGTGCTGAAGATGTACATTATCATCACCATCATGAAGAAACCGAAGGATGCGGGCATTATCAGATACTCCGGCCGTGTCACGACTTCCCCGGTGATCGGATCCAGCATGGGCTGTGTGCCGAAACGGTTGGCGAAGTACATGAACAGAAATTCCACCCAGCCCGTCCAGAAAAACAGGGCGCCGAAAAGCCCCCAGAGCGTCTGGCGGGTATCCCCTTTGACGAAAACGCCAAGGACCACCATCAGCATGCCGGCGAATCCCATTGCAAAAGCCGAGTAATGCAGGGCAGTGGGGCTCATGAAGTGTTCCATCAGGATCATCAGCGCGTGACCCAGGGGCATGGTGAACAGAACGATCAGAAATGAAGAGATCGCCTTGAAAGGATATTTTTTCGCAGTCATATGTCAGTAAATGTCAATGCTTACGCCGACAGATAAGGAGGTGCCGTCGGTAAGCGGACAGTTGAGATAATAGTATTTGGGTTTGTAATTGAACAGATTGTCCACGGCCAGGTCCAGACGTACATATTTGCCGAACGACTGGGAGAGCGACAGTTTCCATAATGTGTAGGGAGGATAGTCCACGGTCACCGTGCCGGCCTGGATGTCATAGTAATCCTTGTATTCCACATTCTGTACTCCGGATAGTACCCGTCCGTTCAAGGCTGCGGAGAGCATGTAGTTCTTTGAGAACCTGTGCTCATATCCGGCTCTGGCGGTAATGGAATGCTGGCGGGCGGGAATGTATTGATTGTTGCTGACATTCCCCTCCTTGTCCTTGGGCACACGCTCTTTTACATAGGCATAGGTAAGCTTGGCCGAAAGGCCGTTGTTCCATTTGCCCTGCACTGACGCTTCGCCGCCGAAAACGGAATAATGTCGGAGGTTGACGTAATCGAGCAGCAACTGGTCGGGGTCGTTTGGAAGAGCGTAGGGGAGGCCGGTGGATATTCGGTTGCGGATATCGTTGTAATAAAACGACAAAGTGTAATTCAGAGGGCCGTGGGTATAGTCGGCCGACAAATTGAAGTTATG
Source organism: uncultured Bacteroidales bacterium (assembly GCA_900554845.1). Taxonomy (GTDB): domain Bacteria; phylum Bacteroidota; class Bacteroidia; order Bacteroidales; family Muribaculaceae; genus Lepagella. The sequence continues at coordinate 6,369 of USIY01000065.1, forward strand.
GCTTGTCTCCGGTTTCAGGTCGGGGTTGCCTTTAACTATCCAGATTCCGGCCATGTCGAATTCATAATACTTCTCCTTAAGGGTAGGCGCGCGGAATCCCATGCCGTATCCCAGACGGATATTGAGGTCGAAACGCGGTTTATAACGCACGGAGACCTTTGGCGTGACATGCGAATCCTTGTTGTTGGAGAAATAGTCGTAACGTAAAGCACCGACCACTTCCCATCTCGGGTCGATTATCCAGTCGTACTGGGCGAAAGCGTCGAAAGAGATCTGGCTGTGTCTCGGATCCGTAAGCTTTGTATTGTTCATGTAATCGCGCATGAAGTCGGCGCCGGCGGACAGAATGTCGCCGCTTTCAAAAGAATGGTTGTACAAAGCCCGGACGGAGTTCTGCACGTTGCTGTAGTCGCGGATCTCCAGTTTGTTGATTTTGTAGAATGTGGATTTGTCGTATTGGTCGAACGAGTACGACACTTCCAGACGGTCGTCCCTTGTAATGTCCCATTCTGCCCGGAGGCCTCCCGTGAAATCGCGGTAACGTTCGGGGGAATCCTCCGTACGAATTGTCTGCCGGTAGTAGAATCCTGCGCGTGCCGTCAGTTTCAGATTGTCTATTGGACTGTACGTCAATTTGTCGGCCACATTCCAGATGGAGTTGCCGTAAATTGTGGTTATGACCCTCGTCACAGGGTTTTCGGCGCTGTGCACGTCATAGTTGTCTATATGGTATCGGCTGCCCGTAAGGATATTCTGTACGCGTTTGCCCCTTAATGCGAGGCCTAAATTGTAGCGTTGTTCCTTGTGCTTTCCCACGCGGGCGTCGGCTGTGACGCGCCAGGGATTCGAGGCTTTCTTGGTTATGATGTTGATCACGCCCCCTCCGGCGTTGCTGCCGTATAGCGCGCTGGAAGCACCCTTGACTATCTCGATATGGTCCACGTTCGACATGTTGAGACGCGAGAAATCAACATCGTCCATGGTTTCTCCCGCCAGTCGCTCGCCGTCTACAAGAAACAGGATGCTTTGGCCTCCCTGGCCGTTGAAATTCAGGTGAACCTGCTGATTCATCGCATAGGAGAATTCTACGCCGGGCATTTCCTGTTGCAGCAGCTCCTTGATGTCGGTTGCGTCGGATTGCTCTATGTCCTTGGACGTAATCAGCCGGGTTTGCACCGGCGTGTCCTTCAGAAGCTTGGGCGTGCGTGTGCCGGTGACTACGAATTCATCGAGCGTCACGTCATCGTAGGCCGCTGAATCCGCTGCCGTCGACGACAGGGATTGACCTGCCCATAGCTGTGCATGGGCCGCCGTGAAGCAATACAGTACCGGGAGCAATCTCGACAGATTCATAGGGGATAACGGTAATTTATCGTCATGTGGCACTTGGTGCCCAGTGCGTTCTGATAATTCTCAAGTTGAATTGCTGCGTATTCCCCTTCGGGAGTGCGCATTATGAATATGTGATTGTTGAGCGTGAATTTTGGAGGGAACGGAGGTATGTCCACTTTGAGCCATGAGGAGAGGACATCGTTTGTCTCGATGCCCTGGTTGCCGATTAATCCCAGCAACATACGGTCTTGAATCACCCATACGTCGGTTTCGTTCCACTTGTCGGGTGTATATGTCAGAGTGTCGTAATATTTCCTGTCTTCCGGCAACTGGTCCATGGAAGTGAATTCTGTGGCTGCGACCGAACATCCGTTTGTGCGTGCGTTGTTGCGGTGGACGGCCAGCGTCCAGGATTCAGGTTCCCTCTGTGCGGCGGTCGGAGCAAATTCGCGGAATTCACGGTTTGACAGACCGGAGCCGTATACGTCGTACCAGTATGTGTATAATCCGTTCTTTCCGTTTCCTTCGGCGGCGTCAAGCTTATGCAGGGGAACGTCGAATGACTGCCATAGCGCGGAAGGATTGCCATCCTCATCAAGATCGATAAGGGCGTTGAAATCAATGTAATGCCATTTGGTCCAGTCGGAAGCGTCCAGATAGAGTTGTCCCGCGGAGGTCTCGGTTATCTCGGCCGGGGGCTCGTCGTAGATGCCCGACATTATTCCGTTGCACGACGGGAGCGTTGTCATGAATGCTCCCGCCGTCAACAGGGTGGTTATCAAACTTCTTATGGTCATTACTTGGAGCCTGTGTAGGATGAGCTCAGGGCAAACGGCATCGCGCCTAATTTGAAGTCGTTCTTCAGCTCGACTTTGTTGCCGTCGAACTTCAGGGTGATTTCACTGGTTTCGCCCAACGGATAATTGTTGTCCATTGTTGTCTGGCCGTCGCTGACGGCGGTGAAATGGCGTGACAGTCCGTCGTTGCTGTAATTGCGGTAATAGGCTTTCTTGGTTTCGTCGTACGATATGTTTTTGACAGTCAATGCTCCGAGAGTCAGGTCGCCCATCATCGTGCCGGTGAGATGATATTCGCTCAGCGTGACGTCGAGCGTTCCGTCGGCGTTCACTGTGACATTCACTGCGTCATTTTCGGCGCTATAGGTCCACATCCCTCCGACGGTCACGCTTACTGTGCCGTTATAAGAACCTGCTACCGAGGACTCCTCGGTGTCGAACGTCATTTGTTTGATGTCATCGATGGCTATTGTCTGTACCGAACCGTCGTTAAGTTCGATTTTCAGAATTTCTGTCTGTGCGGTGGCGGTCAGCGCCATGGTAAGCGCGAGTGCGCTGATTATAGTTTTCATCGTTATTCTATCGTGTTTTACTGTTTTACTACTTTTATTGACTGTTTTCCGGCGCGTACAATGTAGACCCCGTCGCAGAGTCCGTTGAGCGACACGGAATCCATACCGTTGGCCACTCGGACGCCGGACATGTCGTATACATTGATTTCATTGCCTGCGCAACTGAAGACATTGTCGGAATATGAATATTTTGTGGCGTCTGTGAGATTTTTGATTCCGGATTCATCCTTGATGAATGTGAAATTTTTTACGTCCGCACGGGGATAACTGGTTTCCGCTCCCGTTGATTTGATGGTGAAGTCATTTCCTTCGAAAGTCACCACAGGATTGCCGGCCAATGAATAAAGCGCTGTTTTGCCGTCATTGAACTCAATGCACAACGCCTTGTCCTCGGCTTTGGCAAACGCGGCGCAACATAAAAGTGCTATTAGCGCGTAGTTTTTTTTCATTTATTGCTTGATGTTATTGTATTTGTATGATTTCGGTTGCAAAGTTATAGTTTTTTTATGGTGTCTGCAATACTTTAAATTTGGTATTGTTATAAAATCAATAATTTTGCTTAATACCTAAAATCCGTTATTAACATAATTAACAAAAATAAGGACATAAGTCCGTTCTCGGGCTTATGTCCTTTTTATCAATGTTCCTTATTAATGACTGTTATTTCTTCAGGTTGAGGCCGATCTCGATCTGGGTGGTATTGTCGATGACGTCAGCCATGGACTTGAGCATGTCGGGGAGGAAAGCGGCGAACATTCCCATGCTTGGATCCTGACTTACCATGGCCACGATCATATCGATAACCTGCTGGTCTTTGAGCATCGGGGATATTTGCTTCAGCAAGGGAAGAAGCACATCGGTGCCGAGATACAATTTGAGGTCGGAGCCGTTAAGATTGTAATGCATTGGGACACCGTCGCCCAACATTGGAGTAAGCTGAGCCAGAACGTTGGGGATGAGCGAGTCAAGACCGGGAATTGTTACGTCGGCGCGAGTCTTCTTCATCTGGGGTGTCTCTCTGTCGGCCAGCGCGATGCCCCAGGGATTCAGGTAAAGGCGCATATCGGAAGTGCCTGTAACGGCGTACTGAGCTACAT
>USIY01000066.1 GCA_900554845.1 uncultured Bacteroidales bacterium
CATGTCGTTTTTTTATGCCCGTATCTCTGAAATTACATACTTGCGAAACTTAAATTATTAAGTTTGTCTGATAGACCATTGATTTTATCAATAATAGAAACGCCAATCTCAGAAGGAATTTTTGGCGCAGAGATTTCTTTATTGTATTCTACATATCTAATTTTCGAGAATAACATCTGGCGTTCAGCGGATTGATATTTTATATATCGGCTAACGTATTTTTTATTAACAGATTGTCCCTTTCTCGAAATGTAAATGCCGGCACGTATTTTAACTCCAGTGAATAATTCGGATGGATTTCGGTCTCCAGAATAGTAGCTATTCCATGAATAGCCTTCGTTATAAATTATTTTTTGAAGCGGCTCAAATCCATCAATAGACATTCCACTTAACGGAATAATATATCCGATAGAACTTTTGGAATTAGCTATTTGAGTAAAACGTTCAGCACACAATGCAAACAGATTCTTAGTTACGTAAGTAGTATAGCGTTCAACTTTATAACATAAGGTTTTGTCTGTAAATGTTACATACGGCGGATTTCCGATGATGACATCGAAGCCGTGATTGCCCTCAATGATTTGGTAGAACTCAGCGAGCCAATGGAATGGCTGATGAGAGGCAAGCCAATCGCGATATGCCTTGATTGAGGTAAAGTCTTCGCCGTCATTTGTAGGATGTCCGGAAGTGGCTATAAACAAACGACGGTTGAATTTGTCGTTAAGGGCTGTGAGGCGTTTGCGCAGTTCATGCTTGGCTTGTTTGAACGCAAGCATATCCTCTGACTGACGGAGTTGCACATCTTTGAAAATGTCGTAAGCGCGGGCTACTTTCTGCATTTCTTCGTCAATCTGCTGCTTGAAGTCTTGATTGGCGATTTCTTCGAGAAAATCTTTAGGATGGGATAGATCGTGGTCAAGTTGCTCTTTGTTGGCGTAGCCGACGAGGGTATTTCCGCAGCGGATATTGAAGTCGATGTCTGGCAGCGGGTCGAGTCCGAGATTTTCGGCACGTCGCTCCACATCTACAACGGCCACCATTTTCAAGAACAGTCGCAGTTTGGCTATCTCTGTCGCCTCAACCATTATGTCAACGCCATATAGGTTGCGCAGGATTATCGACTTGAAAATGAAATACTGAATATTCGAGCGGTATTTATCGGTTATCTCGGCAAGTTCCTCCTTGAATTTCGTCGGATTCTCGCGGTTGAACTCCTGCATCCGGTCTATGCAGATTTCATAGAGCGGTTCAAGAATATTCATCGCGGCGAAAAGGAATGCACCCGAGCCACACGTCGGGTCGAGTATCGTTACCTTTTGCAGAGCATGATAAAACCATCCCACAAAACGACTGTCGCCGTTAGCGATAAGGTCGGAAGCAAAGGTGCGGATGTCGAGATTGTAGGTGATGAAATCGTTTATCGAGGTGATTTCACCTCTATTGATTTTGCCGAGAATATCATCGCACCGTTGCAAGCGCTCGATGGTCTCGCGCCAAATTTCATTAGGCAATCCCCAGGGTTCGGGCGTGCGTGTGTTCCAGTCGGAACGAAGTTCTGCGAGAGGAATATGGTCTTCCGGGAGATCGCCCACCGGTGTTTCGGAATATTCCCGTCGCATTTCTTCTGTAATGATGCCGCGAGCGATATTATCGGGAATTTGCTCGAAATCGGCATAGCCTTTCTTGACAGCGTCGAAGATATATCGGTCGCCGCTATCGCGAAGAGTACGCCACACATAACCGTCCGGCTCAAATTCCTTAGCGGAGTCTTTGGTTGAATTGCGCACTTGGTCGAACAGATAAGGCAAGATGCAGTTACGGCCAATATATTCGGTGATGTCCTCTTTGGTATAATACGCTCCCATTTGGGCGCGGTCGTTGATATATTGCTCGAAAATATAGCCGAGTACATCAGGATTGATGTCGCGTCCTGATGCCGTAAGGCGAGTATCGAGATGCCAGTTCCACTTGTCGAAGAAGTCGAACAGGCCGATAAACGCCTCGTCGGGAATGTCGATGTCGGCATAATCGGCTTCGAGCTTGTGCTCGTCAAACATACCGCCGTTGAGATACGGAATCTTCCCGAACACCGCCTCAAAGTCGCGGGAATGTTTCGGCGTGTTCAAGCCGTCATGAAACAGAATGCGAAGGAAGCTGCGGTAGAAATTATAGAATTTATCCTCGCCTTCGTTTGCCCGGACATAGTTCAGCTTATTACGCAGGTAATCTACATCGAGGTCAAGAAATCCTTTCTTCTGTATGAAATAGCAGAACATAAGCCGGTTGAGCATTACCGACGCATACCATTGTTTATTGCGGTTGTTCTTGGTCTCCACATGGTCATCTATGCCTGTGATAAAGTCTGCAAAGAGTTTGTGCTGTTTCTTGAAGCCGGCATAGAAATCCTTTGTGATTTTTTCGGAGTTGACGGCGAAGGCAGTCTGTACTTTTGAACGGAGGTCTACGATATTGGTATCCTCATCAAGTTCAAAAGTGATACCGTCGATTTTCTGATAGAGGACTTCGGCGTTGGCGTTGTCATACTCAACAAGAACCAAGTCGCGTTTCTCGTTGGTGCGCACGGGCACTACCCAGAGGTCGTGAGCAGTGCCGCGCAGACGATAGATGCAGATATAGTCAAGAGCCTGTCGCCGCAACTTGGTGTCAATCTTTTTGGCGACACTCTGAGTGGGGATTTCATCGACCTCAGAATATAATATCTGAAAGCCGCTGCGCTCAGCGATTGCGGTGATATTATATTCCTTGTCATCGACAAGAATTGGCGGCAACTGGGTCTGGCCGCGATAGCGGTTCCAGCCGAGTTCCGAAACAAAAAGTTCCTTGAAATCGCCTTGACGAATGAGAGTGAAGAATTGAGGCTTTCTTAACATGGCAAGGAATTATTTATTGTATTTCATACCGAGGGAGCAGACAATCACCGGCTCGCGGTGAGTATTTTCTTCCACTGGGAGACGGCAGAGTGCGCCGCTCTTACGGAGGTCGAGCACGTACTGCACAATTTCATCGTTGTTTTGGTTTCGGCGGAGCATCTGCCCGATTGTCAGTTTTGCCGAGTCAAGCAACGGATAATTATAAATATCGTCTATGGCAAGTTTAAGGTCCTCCTTATCCTCCGCAGTATAGAAGATATTCATATCTTGTTTATAGTAGTGGTCGAGCAGATCAACAAGGCGGTATCGAGTGGAGAAACGGTTGCCGAGAATACCTGCTGTAGTGGGGTCGGCAGTTTCCTGTTCCACTTGCTCTACGGCCTGACAAACCAGTTCGTGATGATTGGCGAGCGGTTCGACACTCGGATCCGCGAGCGAGCATTGCATGGCCTGAAGGATTTTCTTTTGGGAACGGCTGACAACCGAGCCGTCAGGAGCAAGCCATGTCAATACGTCGAAGTCGTTGTAAGTTCTGGCGTATGTAATGACACCGGCGCTGCCGACATCTTCAACCGTCTTTGTGGAATAAACCATATTTTGCAGTTGAGGTATAATTTCTTTCAGCTTCGGGTTTGCATCCGTGGCGTTCTTCCATATCTGGAATGCTTGTGAAGAAAGGTCAACGTCACCGTCGTCTTCATCATCAAGAGTACCAGCCTTTTCGTTGAACATATCGCGCAGGTTTTTCTCGTTGCCCTCGAAGAATATTTCATCGGAGCCGATGATATTGGCGTTCTGGTTGATACGGTTGTTAAGTCTTTCGCGGAGCGAGATTATTTTCTCTACGCCGTCAGCCGGGAAGAAAGAATAGCAATAAATCTGGTCTTCTTTCTGACCGATACGGTCAACACGACCGGCTCGCTGAATAAGTCGGATTATAGCCCACGGCAGGTCGAAGTTCACAATGATATGGCTGTCCTGAAGGTTCTGACCTTCAGAAAGGACATCGGTGGCAATGATTATGCGGTACTGCTCGTCCGGGACAATGTCGGGGCGGTCATTGCTTATGGGGGAGAACTTCTCGACTTCGGCGGTGGGATTGGCACATCCTCCCGTAACGACTGACAGCTGTTTGAGCCCGCGGTGTTTAAGTTCGCGATAGATATAATTGGCCGTATCGGAGTATTGTGTGAACACTACGACCTTTTCATTCTTATGCGTCGTAGTCAGCATTTCATAGAGCAGATTCAGCTTTTGATCGGTGGCAGGTTGCCACTCGCCACAAAGTTTTATCATCTCTATAAGCGTTTCACAGTCTTTCTTGAGTTGCTGTTTGAGTGTCCGCTTGAAATACTTGGAGTCGATAAAGCTGACATTGTTTTTGGTGGCGATGAAGTTATAGTATTCCTCGGCGCGGCGCATATACTCGTCAAGGTCAGTTGAGATTTTCGGCAGATCACCTTTGCCCGGCAACCCCTCTTTGGAAAATCCTTCGCCAAGAATGTTGCCGTTGACATCATCATCGTCGATGAAATCGTCGGGCAACTGGTTTTCATCGCCAATGGGTAGCCGCAGCTTATTTTCAAGAGCATAGATGAAAACCATATTTCGAAGTATATGGCGCGAAAGCGTCAAGAGGAAAGAGAAGCCGCAACTGTCTATTCGTTTGAAGAATGTGGACTTGCAAAATCCCATCTGCTGTATGCCGGCGCGCGAAAGGTTTTCAATGATGTTTTTTTCAGTTACGGAGGCTTCCTTTGCTTTCTCTTCATTGAGGAAAGCGGTAAGACCATAGCGCGGCAGATTGAGAGATTCCATCATCCCAATCATTTTGTCGGAGTAGAGCCGGGAATACTGGTCGCCGGGAGTTGTCTCGAATTTCAGAGCCTTAGGGATGCGGTCCGGGAAATATGAGCGCGTCTTGTCGGGAAACTCCAGATAGCGGCGACCGTTCTCAGGATCTATTTTGGCGTAATTCTCCTTGATGAACGTGCGGGTGCGACGCACGAGGAACAGCTTCATAAGCTCGTTCCAGTCCTCGGCGCAATCGCTTTTGTCGAAAGCGGCTATACTGCGGATAAAGGTCTCGCTGTGGGTCTGTAGGAATTGACGCTCGCCACCGAGGTTGCGGATGTAGGTTTCAGGACGAATACCGAGGTCCTGGTCTTCGTCAATAAACAAACGAAGCTGATTGGCGAGGTCGGAGAAATCCTTGTTATAGGGGGTGGCAGTGAGAAGGAGAACGTTGCTGTCCTGACGGTCGATAAGTTGCTTTATGTTGCGATAGCGACTGCCCTTGGCTCCGTTTCTGAGGTTGTGACTTTCGTCGATTATTATTAGACGGTAGTAACGGGCGTTGTCAACATCAATGGGTTTCGCCATTGACAGAATATCCACTTTGAGGTCGTATTTGCGGGCATACTTCTTCCACATTTCCTGAAGATTGGCAGGGCAAATGATCAGAGTGCTGCTCGCGTATGTAGTCTCGTAAATCTTGGCGATGGCGCAAGCCGTGATTGTTTTGCCGAGACCGACCACATCGCCGATCATGGCGCCACCGCGCTTATCGTTGCGAAGATGGCGCGCCGCGATTTTTACAGCTGTCTGCTGAAACTCGAAAAGTTCGCGGCGAAATTCGGGGGTAAGAGTGAATTCTTTGATGCCGTTGCGGGCTTCTTCGCTAAGATGGTAGGCTGTTTTGAGATAAATGTAATATGGAGGAATATCCTCTTTGCCGGCCCAAGAATTGTCGATTGCATCAATAAGTTCTTTGGTAATATCGATACAGAATTTGTCGTCCCAACGGTCGTTGAACCAATCGGCAAGTTTCTTGGATTGGTCGCTGTCGGCAAATTCCGCATTTAACTCGCCGTTTCCGCGAAGTCCTGAAAAGGTAAGATTGCTGCTTCCCATCAAAGCCATTATCTTGTTGAAATTATCGTCGGGACGATAAGCAAGATAAAGCTTGGCATGAAGCGGATGGCAAAGATATAATTTCACACAGACTTTGCCGTGCTTAAGTTGCTGCGAAAGACGGCGCAGTGTCAATTCATCTTTCTTAGAGGGGAGGCCGAGTTGAAGCTGACGGCGAAAATCGCGGGCTATTCTTACTTTCTGACTACGGACAAATTCAGGGTCTGGCGTCCTGTCTTCATTACTGTACAGCCAGCGTGTCAATTCTTCCGGCGGCTGATGCATTCCGACGAGCAGACGGCATACACGAAATTGCGGTTCGCGAGATGATTCTTCTTCGACATAATCTCCGGGCAAATTGTCAATCTGATCGATAATCAAATCCCAACCGCGAAGATTAAAGTAGCCAACACAGAAGTCAACACGCTTTACGCCTGTGTTTGTTATTATGTCCTGAAGCCCCTCTGTGAACTTCAAGTCTATATTGTCGAATATTCGAGCCATCAGCTTTCACAGCCATTGACTCCAAATGGCAATTAGATTGGTTTGGATAAAAGAAAAGCGGGGAGCCTTATTGTTACTCGTCCCGCAACCTGTAGCCGTCGAACTTGCTAAATCGCCAGAACGAGCAACTTCGACTCCACGCTGTAATATGCAAATACCCCAAACCCATTTCAAGCTAGGCGCTTGAAATGAGCCCGAGTAGGTATATACATACCCGTGGCGTCTATCGTTACTCTGTTCTTTAGCGATGTTTTGGAGTGTTCGACGTTCCAGGTTGCCAAGAACAAAGCGTCAATATACGCTTTCTATAAATATGTCTTAAGACTCCCGCTTGCCGTTGCGTAAGCTTATTGGTCTTACGCACCCACAGCGTGGTTGTCCATATGCAAAATTAGCAATTTTTTCCGAGACCGCAACTGAATATGTTCACAAACATAACCGGGAATGCCATTAAAGTGCAAATATAAAGTATTTGTGCTGTTTGTAAAGTGTCAACTTAATTTTTTGATAGGAGAACGGACTATTGTGCTTTGAAACAGAAACAAGAAAAGCCGCTCTGATTAGGAGTGGCTTAAAAACTAAACCCCGAGGTTTGTCTTAAGACAGGGACACCCGGGGGATTCCATTGCAAAGTTAGAAATAATTTCATAATTTTGCAAATTGCAATTCGTTAAAAAACACGAAGTGAAATATTCTGAGTATGAAAAGGCGTTTTCTCCAGCTCGCCTAAACAAATATTCAGTTGCTTGTGGCGGTAATACAGCCAAAGCTCTGACTCTTTATAGGCATAATGTGAAGTTATGCCAAAAGTTTTATGGCATACTGAATATTTTTGAGGTTGTGCTTCGTAATGCCATAAACGCTCATTATCAGAGCGTATTCAATGATGTTGAATGGGTGGAGAATCAGATGCAACCCGGAGGTATGATTGAAAACGCGCCGCAGAAAAATGAGGTGCTTCGGATAATAGCTACCCTTCGGCAAAGCGGGAGATATACAAACGACCGTGTTGTTTCCTCGGTCTCTTTCGGCTTTTGGACACACCTGTTTACTCGACAACCGTTTAGACTGGGAGGTCAGAACTTATTGCGCATATTCCCTAACCGTACTGCCGGATTAGGGCAAAGAGCTGTGTTCAACGAGCTTCAGGAGATAAAGACTTTCCGTAATCGCATAGCTCACCATGAGGCCATCTGCTTTGATGACAACGGCAATATTGACCTGACGAGAACACAGAACAAATATGCGCTTATCCTGAAATATATAGCCTTCCTCGGTTATCAGAGTAGTCATTTGTTCTATGGCATAGATATCTTGCCAGATTCCACCATTGCTAAAATCGAAGCGTTGAAATGAATAAGGCTATGTCCAATTTGTTTTTTCAAAATTCCATTGAACATTATCGCCCGGCTTCAATGAACCGGGCGACAAATGCTTTTATAAAAGTAATGAGGATAATTCCGTAGACCGATATTCCTCATTCTAATTCATTTCCTTGCGGATGGCCTCGACGGCTTCCTTGGAGAGCTTTGTGACGGAACAAATCATATCCGTATCCATTCCAGAGGCAATCAGATTGCGGGCGACACTCGCGATACCCTCCGCACGTCCTTCTGCGCGTCCTTCAGCTCGTCCTTCGTCCCGCGCAGTGTCAAGAACGTCATTCTGGACCATTATTGTGTCCATGTGGGCATCTGCGGAGAGACTGCTACAATAATTTGACAGGGGGAAGGGAAAGCTGAGATACACGACCCCGCTGGGGTCGCGGGCTATGCGCAAGATATAACCCAGGGTTGACGGATGAACTTGGCAGTTCATCCGTCAACCCTGGGCCAAAATACACAACCTCTAACGAGGTTGAATAGACTTCTTTGCTATGCGCGTCTGCGGAGTAAGCTACTATCATGCGTCAGGGAGTAAGCTACTATCATGCGTCTGCGGAGAGACCGCGATACTATTTTTCCAATCTAAGCCAACGAGCGGGACTATGTTCTTCTGATCTCCTGCCCAAAAAACTCGGGAGACTTGGAAGTCTCCCCTCCACCACACATGTAAGCTGTCATTTTACGAAGTGCCTCGATACCCATTTATCGGTAAAATTGCCGCTGATTTGACATTCAAACCGCATCGTGCGTTATTACTATAATAATTGCCGGCGGTATGAGAGAACTATGGATATGCGCGGCGGGACTGGGACTGTCCTCGCTGTTGGGATCGATAATAGGATTGATCGTCAGAAAGATTCCCCACAAATGGAACGACATCTTCCTGGGGTTCTGCGCCGGCATGATGCTGACGGCGTCGATCGTGTGCCTGATCGTGCCGGCGGTGGAGATGAGCTCGCCCATGGGATGGTGGCAAATTGTGACCGGTGTCACCGCAGGCGTACTGCTGATCGGAGTTTTGGACAAATTCACTCCTCACCTCCATCATCTGTCGGGCCTTGACGAAGAGGAGAGCCACGTCAACAACGCCTCCTTGAACCGCACGCTGCTCTTCGTGGTGGCCATCGCCCTCCACAAGCTGCCGGAGGGACTGGCCACAGGCGTGTCGTTCAACGGCGACCAGAACAACGCCTTCGTGATCACTCTGACAATCGCGCTCCAGAACATACCGGAGGGAATGGTGGTGGTCACTCCCCTATTGATGGCCGGCGTCAGATTTCTCAACACCGCCGCAGTCGCTTTGGCGGTGGCGCTGCTGGAGGTGATCGGAGTATTGGCGGGATACCTGATAGGCGACTTCACGGCCGTGATACTTCCCGCGCTATTGTCGATGGCCGGAGGCGCCATGCTATATGTGATCAGCGACGAGATGATTCCCGAAACCCACTCGCACGGCTATCAGAAACAAGCCACCTACGCCCTGGTGGCAGGCGTGGTGTCCATGCTTTTCATCGAATCCCTGTTTTGAACAAAAACGGGAGCGCTCTCTCAAAGAACGCTCCGCCATTCAAAATTCAAAATTCAAAATTCAAAATTCAAAATTTTACTTGCACTCCATCTTGATTTCGGAGGCGGCGAGGTCCACGAGGCGCACAGCCTTGCCGACGGTGTCGGCTGTGGCGAGCATCACGCCCATACGGCGGTGTCCGTGCACTTCCGGCTTGCCGAAAATGCGCATGTCGGTGCCGGGATGGCTCAATGCCTGCTCCATGCCGCTGAACACCACCTGGTCGGAATCGCCGTAAGCCAGCAAAGCACGCGATGCCGAAGGACCGTAGAAAGTTATCTCAGGAATCGGAAGTCCGAGCAGCGCGCGAACATGCAGCGCAAACTCCGACAGATGCTGCGAGATCATGGTCACCATTCCCGTGTCATGAGGACGCGGCGAGACCTCCGAGAAAATCACGTCGTCGCCCTTCACAAAGAGCTCCACGCCGAAGATTCCGTGACCGCCAAGTGCCTCTGTGATCTTTGCGGCTATGTCGCGGGCCTTGGTTATCGCCGTCTCGCTCATGGGCTGCGGCTGCCAGCTGCGGCGGTAGTCACCCTGCTCCTGATAATGGCCGATTGGCTCGCAGAACGATGTGCCGCCGATATGACGGACTGTCAGAAGGGTGATCTCATAATCGAAATCCACAAAGCCTTCCACTATCACCGCGCCCGCGCCCGAGCGGCCCTCCTCCTGCGACATCTTCCATGCGGCGTCGATCTGATCCTCGGTCTTCACCAGGCTTTGGCCGTGGCCGCTGCTTGACATCACCGGCTTCACCACGCAAGGCAACCCTATGCGTTTCACCGCGGCCTTGAACTCCTCCTCAGTCTCGGCAAACTCCAAAAAGTCGGGCAATGCTATATTGAAAC
>USIY01000067.1 GCA_900554845.1 uncultured Bacteroidales bacterium
ATCTTTGCCGACGAGCCCACAGGAAGCCTTGACTCGCATAACCGTGATGAAATCCAGGCTCTCTTTGCACGTCTGCGGGATGATCTGGGCCAGACATTCGTTATCGTGACCCATGACCCCACCCTCGCCACAATCGCCAACAGAATCGTATCGATGGCCGACGGACGTATTGTATCAGTGGAGTCTCAATCTTTGGAATAATCGCAGAAATGTTGTAAATTTGCGATAAATTAATTCAATAAACAAAACAACAACTTGAACAACTGACGAAACATGGAAAATAAAGATCAAAACCAGCAGCTTCAGATTCAATTGCGTCCGGAGCTTGCCGACGGCAAATACACCAATCTGGCCATGATAGGCCATAATCCAAGCGAATTCCTGATAGACTTCATATTCGCGGCTCCCGGAATGCCGCAGGCTCCGGTCGTGTCGCGCGTAATCATGAGTCCTGAGAACGCAAAAAAACTGATGTTCGCCCTGACCGACAACATCCAGAAATACGAAGCCCAGTTTGGCGAAATCCTGCCCGCAGCCGCCAAAGGACGCGCAGGAAACAACTAATCCTCACTCCCTATGGAGTCTAACCTTTTAATTTACAATACACTGACCCGGACAAAACAGGCTTTTAAGCCGATACATCCGGGCCATGTGGGCATGTATGTATGCGGTCCAACTGTCTATGGTGACGCACATCTGGGACATGCCCGTCCGGCCATAACCTTCGACATTCTGTACCGTTATCTCACATTTTTGGGATATAAAGTACGCTACGTACGCAACATCACCGATGTTGGACACCTGGAACACGACGCCGACGAAGGAGAGGACAAAATTGCCAAGAAAGCACGCCTGGAACAACTCGAGCCAATGGAAGTTGTTCAATATTACCTTAATCGCTACCATCATGACATGGAAGCGCTGAATGTGCTTCCTCCCAGCATCGAGCCTCATGCGTCAGGACACATTATCGAACAGATCGAATACGTGAAACGCATTATTGACGCGGGTTACGCATATGAAAGCTGCGGTTCGGTCTACTTCGATGTTTCAAAGTACGACAAAGACCATCACTACGGTGTGTTGTCAGGCCGCAACATCGAGGAACTTCTCAACACCACCCGTGAACTCGACGGACAACAGGAGAAACGGAATCCTCTGGATTTCGCCTTATGGAAAAAGGCATCGCCCGAACACATCATGCATTGGCCGAGTCCCTGGAGCGAGGGATTCCCGGGATGGCATCTGGAGTGTTCGACAATGGGACGCAAATATCTGGGAGACACGTTCGACATTCATGGAGGGGGAATGGACCTTATGTTCCCGCATCATGAATGCGAGATCGCGCAAAGCGTCGCGGCCCAGGGACATCCCGCCGTGAATTATTGGATGCACAACAACATGATAACCATCAACGGCAAGAAGATGGGAAAGTCATACAACAATTTCATCACCCTTGAGCAGTTCTTTAAAGGTGACCATCCGTTGCTGACGCGTCCCTATGGCCCGATGGTTATCCGCCTGTTCATACTTCAGGCCCATTACCGCAGTCCGTTGGATTTCAGCGACGAGAACCTTCAGAGCGCCGAGAAAGCGCTGCAAAAGCTCAATGAAGCACGCGGCCGTCTCAAGAATCTGAAAGCATCCGCCGACAAGGACGCCGATCTTCCCGACTATATGCAGATGGCTCTGGACGCGATGAACGACGACCTCAACACCCCGATTGCGCTCAGCCACATCTTCGACGCCGTCAAGACGATCAACTCCGCCACCGACGGAATTTTAAAGCTGTCCCAACGCGACATCGATAATCTGAACCGTCTGTTCGACACCGTACTCACTGGCCTAATGGGCATTCTTCCCGAAGAAAGCGCGGCAGGCATAGACATGGAACCTTACCGCAAGGCTGTGGATCTGGTGCTTGAAGTACGCGCCAATGCCAAGGCCCAAAAAGACTGGGCCACCTCTGACCTTATCCGTGACAGACTGTCGGAAATCGGATTCAACATCAAGGACACCAAAAACGGCGCCGAGTGGAGCCTTAAATAAGAGGACCGATGGAGCTGCTGTACCAGTATCTCTGGAAGCAGCGGATGATGGGACGCAAGTGCGTCACGGTCCGCGGAGACGATCTGGAAATCATATGCGCCGGCATTCACAATATGGATGCCGGCCCCGATTTCCGGGACGCACGCATACGTATCGCCGGGCAGATGTGGGCCGGAAATGTTGAAATCCATGTGAAGGCCAGCGACTGGATGCGCCATGGGCACGACTCGGATCCTGCGTACCAAAATGTGATCCTTCACGTTGTGGCGGTCGACGACACTCGTATCAAGCGCCCAGACGGCTCCGAAATACCACAGTTGATCGCAACATTCCCGGAAAGCTTCTACCGTATGTACGAGGCGCTGAGCCAACGCATCGACACAACGGCCTGCGAACCATACCTTGACCTTGTGCCACAATTGATACGAAAGGACTGGCTCGCCGCATTGGCCGTTGAACGGCTGCAGACAAAAGCGTCGCGAATCATCAACTGTGCGAAAAGTCTAAACGGAGACTGGAACAGTACATGTTTCTTATCGCTGGCACGCGCCCTCGGATTTAACCTCAACGGCGATCCGTTCGAAATGCTCGCCCGTTCTCTGCCACTGACCATAATCCATCATCATTCCGACGATCTGTTCCAAATAGAGGCTTTGATGTTTGGGCAAGCCGGATTTCTTGACACCTCCCTGCATATTTTCGATGAGTATTACCAGACCTTGGCGCGGGAATATTTCTTTCTGGCCAGGAAATACGGTCTGAAACCGATGAATGTCTCGATATGGAAATATGCCCGCACACGCCCGCAGAATTTTCCACACCGGCGCATAGCCATGCTGTCGGCTGCAATGACCGACGGATTCACCATGCTCTCCGACATCTGGGACCATCGCAAAGACCCCGACAAAATCAGGGAGTTGTTCCACCTCACACTTTCACCATATTGGGAGACGCATTCCGACTTCGATGCCGCCGGCAGTCTGCAAGGCACATTGTCCCCGGGCGCCGTCGACCTGCTGATGATCAACTTCGTGGCTCCTATGATCTATGCGTACAGCGCGGCGCGAGGCGATTATGAAGCAGCGGAATCCGCCATGTCCATATGGGACTCCCTCAAACCGGAAAACAACACCTTTATCCGCCAATGGACGGCAGCGGGAATAGTCCCCGCATGCGCCGCCGAATCACAGGCTTTACTGCAACTGCGGAAAGTTTACTGCGATTACTCAAGATGTTTGGAATGCCGTTTTGCCGCAGCCATTCTCAAGGCTGCAGCAGGAATTCCTTTCAATTGCCCGTCCCCATCCTGAAACATATCGTAATTTACTGCGTTTTTAATATTGACAGATATACTCATACAGTCGATTGTATGGAACCCAAAAAATTCACACAACGCGAGGACCGCATATTCAATTGGACCAACGGCACCGCCCAGACGATACCGCTGATGGAGTTCATTTCCTTACGTCGTCCCGACACAAAACGAACAGACATTAAGAAATGGCTGAAATTCGGGCATATTACTGTGGGAGGGAACGTCACATCACAGTTCAACGCTCCCGTGGCGCCCGGAGTAACAGTCAGCTTTAACGCCTCTCGACCATGGCCTGTTTTCCATCACCCCCGTATAAAACTCATATACGAGGACGATGATGTAATGGTGATACATAAAGGCTACGGTTTGCTGTCGGTCCCTACCGAAAGCCATCGCAAAGAAGCGAACGCATACGAAATTATGCGCAACTATATCAAAGAACAGAATCCGCGCAACAAACTTTTCATTGTGCACCGTCTGGACCGCGACACTTCGGGACTGATGATGTTCGCAAAAAGTCAGGAAGCGCAGGAGGTGCTACGTCACAACTGGAACAATATAATTCTGGAACGGCTCTATGTTGCCGTGCTCGAAGGGTATCTGAAGGAAGACAAAGGTTTTGTCAAAAGCCGTCTGACAGAAAATTCCCAATTTGTAGTTTACAGCACCGACAACCCGGAGGAGGGACGTGTGGCCGTGACCCATTATGAAGTATTGGCGCGCGGCAACGGCTATACCCTGGCACAATTTTCGCTTGACACAGGCCGTAAGAACCAAATCCGCGTACACGCCCATGACATGGGCCATCCGATAGCGGGTGACAGAAAATATGGAGCAAAAACCAGTCCGATCCATCGTCTGGCGCTACATGCCCAAACCCTTAGGTTCGCACATCCGATCACTCGCAAGGACATGAACTTCCAGTCGCCCATACCCCCGCAGTTCTCATCCGTGGTGGGAGCTCATAAAGAGAAGAACACATCAAAATGAAATTAGACAAAAGTTCATATTATCCCAAGTCTCCGCTTGATGATGAATTAGGGCCCTCAGACGAATCTTTCGCCAAATACGGGCCCAAGGTCTCCGGAGACAATGTTATTGCGCAAGAAGACAGCTGGGAGGAAACGGTTTCTGAAGATGAGCCCGAAGGAGAGACGGCAGTTCCCGACGACAAGTCACAAGACTGCGGACATGAACCGGATCGGCCCGAGACATCTGCGGAGCATGCCGTCACCATCGCATCCAATATCATATCCTGGATGATGGTACCAGTACTGATGCCCGTATATGGAATCATCCTGATACTTTGGCTGTCGATTCTAAGCTACGCTCCAACGGGCCCCAGAATAGGGTTTACGCTTGTCGTGGCCGCAATCAACCTCGGGATTCCGGCAATTATGTTCCCACTGCTGAAAAAATTAGGATTTATTCAGGACATAGGCCTTAACGGCCGCACAGAACGGCTTATACCTTATTGCATAGTTATACTGTGTATGCTCGGCACCGCATGGTTCCTTTATTCCAAAGGATTCCCGATGTGGGCTGTCATGTTCTATGCGGGAGGGGCCGCCACAGGCTTAATAGAGTTGATGGTGAACCTAAAATGGAAAATATCGGCGCATGCCGCCGGCATCGCGGGTCTTGTCGCTTTGTTGATACGCATGACGCACGAGGCATTGCCGTTGCCTGAGCTTTTTGTATGGCAATTGATAGCGATATTATGCGCGGGATTGTGCGGCACGGCACGCTTATGGCTGCGCCGGCACACTCTCGGTCAGATTCTTGCCGGATACACCGTAGGGTTCTGTTGCGTCTACTTTCTTACGATGATTCACTGATAATTTTATTACAATGTCTATCTACAACTACTCGCGACGCCGTGCGACTGCCGTCAAAGTCGGAGATGTGACAATAGGAGGCGACGCACCGATCGCCATCCAGTCAATGACCAACACAAATACCAACGACACCGCGGCTTGTGTGGAGCAGATCAATGCCATCGCCGAGGCCGGCGCCGACATAGTGCGCCTTACCACCCAAGGAGTCCGCGAAGCCGCCAATATGGCGGAAATAAAACAACGGCTTGACAGAAACATTCCCTTGGTAGCCGACGTGCATTTCAACCCTAAAGCGGCGTTCGAAGCAGCCACGCATGTCGAGAAGGTACGTATAAATCCGGGGAATTTCGTTGACGCCGCCCGCACATTCAAAAAACTGGAGTTTTCTGACGATGAATATAAAGAGGAAATAGATCGCATACGTCAAACGCTCGTACCGTTTCTGGAATTGTGCCGTTCCAACCGCACGGCCGTACGGCTGGGTGTGAACCACGGCTCCTTATCGGACCGCATCATGAGCCGATACGGCGATTCCCCGGCAGGAATGGTGGAAAGCGTCATGGAATTCCTGAGAATAGCCCGAGAAATAGATTTCAATGACATTGTCATCTCTGTGAAAGCCTCCAATGTAACTGTTATGGTGGAAACGGTTCTACGTCTTGTCGACGCCATGGATGCCGAGGACATGCATTTCCCCCTTCATCTTGGAGTAACCGAAGCCGGCGACGCCGAGGACGGCCGTATAAAATCAGCCGCCGGCATAGGAGCTCTTTTGGCTTTGGGCTTGGGCGACACCATTCGCGTTTCCCTCAGCGAGCCACCAGAAAACGAGATTCCCGTGGCTATAATGCTTAGAGATTACATTGTGGAGCGCGATGGCCATGCCTGGATAGATGAACCGGAAACAGTTCTTCCCGGCGAGGCCCGCTCGTATACGGCGTTGTATGACGGAAAACTTCCCGCCGGCACCCAATTTGTGGCATGGCACGCCGACAAGCCTGCAGTCACAAGCAATTTGCTGGAAATAACAGCAGCCGGTCCGAATCCAGTGGGTGCTATGGCGGCCGCTATCGACAATTATATCTCCGCGGGCGGCCGTCAGCCTGTTCTTATGAGACTTGCTTACAACACCCGGTCCATCGATGAACTGAGGATTAAAGCCGCCGCCGATTTCGGAACTTTATTACTGAATGGTTACGGGACCGGAATCCGGGTGGATGATTCCAATTATGACGATGAGACCCTGGCAACGCTTGAGCTCGACATCCTTCAGGCTGTCCGGGCAAGGACATCAAAAACAGAATATATTTCATGCCCCAGCTGCGGGCGCACTTTGTTCGACCTGCAGAACACTTTAAAACAGGTAAAGGCTGCCACATCTCATCTGAAAGGTCTGAAAATCGGTGTGATGGGATGTATTGTCAACGGACCGGGAGAAATGGCCGACGCCGATTACGGTTATGTTGGCGCCGGACCGGACCGCGTCAGCATCTACAGGGGTAAGGAATGTATCATTAAGAATATTCCTGCCTCAGAAGCGTTGCCCAAATTGCTTGAGCTCATAGAATCAGACCACAAAACAAGCCTGTGACAGCAGTCTTTTCAGCCTATCATACAATTCTGAGCATAATTATACAAAACGAAAATACAACCACCGTGCCCGTAAACCAATAAGCGGAAGATTGTCAATTTATTGACAATCTTCCGCTTATTGAAATTATTATTAATTCCTTAACATAAAAAGTCAACCTCTTTTCACAAAGAGGTTGACAGAAACCTTAATCTTAATTTAATACTATGAAAAACACACTGCAAAAATAATCATAATTTTTCATATATTTGAAACTTATGCAAAACAAAGTGCATTTTTAACTCTATTTAACACTATATAATGCACTTTTTGCAGTCTTCCGTGAACCTCTTCTTTCCGATTTTGTTAATCCTATGATAGGAGACAACTATGTGAGGGACATCCTGAGTCAGACGCCCGGAAGTCCTTCATGAAAAGCACTTTATAAAAAAATAACATTATGTCAGAGACAACATTACCCAAGAGTCTCATCGGCACTGAGACACAAAAGAATCTCGCCACGGCCTATATAGCGGAATCGTGCGCCTATACACGTTATACTTTCTTCAGTCAGGCCGCCACTAAAGAAGGATATCCTCAATTTGCAAATATCTTCGCGGAAACCGCCAACAACGAGCTGCATCATGCTAAAATATTCCTGAGATATCTGTACGAGGCCAACGCCGAGGCACCGGCAATGGGAGTGGACGCTGGTGTTATCGGCACGACTCTCGACAACCTGAAGGTCGCCGCCCATGAAGAAGAGGTGGAAGGCGTGGAACTTTACACAAAGGCGTCAGCTGTGGCAAAAAAGGAAGGATTCGACGAAATTGCTGATCGTTTTGCGGCGATAGCGACGATCGAGAACCATCACCGTAACCGTTTCCTTACCATGGCTAAGCAAATTGAAGACGGCACTGTATTCGCAAGTGAAGACGGCAAACCCATAAAATGGCAATGTCAGGTATGCGGTTACATCTACGAAGGAGTAACTCCACCGGAGAAATGCCCCGCATGCTACCACCCGACCAAGTACTTCATGCGCGAAGAGACCAATTATTAAGCATCGATCCAGCAATGCTAAGAAACACTTGCTAAATACATTTATTGCAACCAATTACCCTGACAACCCGGAGCCAGCCACTCCGGGTTGTATTCTTATTTGGGAAGACGTATAAGCACTCCTAAGCGAATCCTATACGACGGTTCACAGGACTTTCCGACTCATTGGCGGCGACTGGAATATCCGCGGCCATTATGACTGTCAGGGCATCTATATCAGTCACGCCTGAGGAAGTGACACGCACCGCCATGGACGGAAGGATTTCCGTTTGTATCAGATTGAGCACATGACGGGCATTTCCGAAATTTCTGGAACGCATATTATAATCGGAACTCAGACGGCGCCGCAGTCTTTCATCAGCCTCCGGACTCAACTTATACTGATGCGCCTCGAGATATCTCTCAGCGATCTCCATCAACTCCAATTCAGAATAATCGTCGAAAACATAGATGTTCGTATCCGGTATTCTGGATTTAAAACCCGGATTCATATCCAGCATCTTTTTCATCTCGTCAGAATATCCTGCAAGAATCAGCATCCAGTCGGTTTTCGACTCATCCGAAAGCGCCGTGAGCAATGTCTCGATCACAAACTTTCCAGGGTCTCTGGGATCATTCGGCTGATACAGCTGATAAGCCTCGTCAATCAAGAGAATGCCACCCTGCGCCTTCTCAATCGCCTCCAGAGTCTTTTCCGCCTCAGAATTGTAGTTCTGACCCAGAAGCGTTGCCCTCTCGCAAACAATAACATGCCCTTTGGACAATACTCCCGCTTCATGAAGCATTCTTCCCATTAATTTTGCCACTGTGGTCTTTCCGGTCCCCGGGGAACCTAAAAACATGGAATGCAAGGGGGAGTTATTGACTATCAGATTGTGCCGGGCTCGAATCTGCTGGAAACGAACCATACGCTCATATCTTGCCAATTTTTCCTTAACCTTCGAAAGTCCCACAAGATGTTCCATCCCCATCGCCGGCTCGTTCAAAATCCCGCAATTCTCTTTCTGCTCCCCCTCTTTGGACTTGGTGTTTTCTTCCAATGTTTCTTTCTCCTCTTCATTTTCTTGTCTGTTTACGCTCTCGCTGTCAAAGTAATGGAGTTCCACAGTGCCTCCCGGCTCACTATCGGATATAAATTCTTCCAACAGTCGGTCGAACTTGTCATCCAGATCCTCTGCTTCGGCTATTCCTGCATTCTGCACCAGAGCGCCATAACGGTCCTGTGCATCCTCGCACGACGGATAGGCATTGTCCAAAGGGAGCAGGCTGTCGCCGCTCCATTCCCCTTCAAGAGTCTGGCCTACCGTTTTGAATACAAAGCCGGCAATCGGACGCTCCATACAGAGGATTTCCGCATAGTACACCCCTTTGAGATGCTTTTGCGTAATTATCCCCTTCTCCACGAAATATGAATTATCATCGGCAACCAGAATTTCGGGCTGATGAAAACTGCTCACCAGTTTCATAGGTCTTCCCGGTCGATAGGAATATGGTTCACGGATACGAAGTTCCAGTTCTGGCAGAACATCCGGATAGGTATGCTCCATCTCCAGCTTGATTTCAAACCGCACATTGATACGGGAGCCGGCCTGAACATCTACCGAACGGTAAATGCCCTCTCCGCTCTCAAGACGTATGCCTCCCGACAACGCGGAATACCATTCTTCAGGATAGCCATGACAGTTTCTGTCATATATGTGAATTGTCTCGCTGTGTACACATTCTCCGGAAGCTCTGTCCCGGAAAACCAAATTGTAGGAATGTCCGGCAGAGAGGGACAAAGATTCCCCTTCCGCTGGAGAGAAGACAACATAATCCCAAGTCGTCATTTCATCGGACTTCATCAATACAGATACAGTCCGCTCAGATACCATACGATTGGCAGTCACGTCAATCAATGACAGCAATAGCTTGCGGCGCATACCCTTGGGTTTGGCCAGAAAGTAATTTTCATTCTCCAGTGTGAAATATACCGCCAGTCCTTCCACCTCCCAGGCTGCATAGAAATCATGTTGCCGCGAGTAACACAAGTCCCATGGACGATCCTTAAACCGCGCCAGCGATTCCACATCAAGAAAATTAAAACGAGTTTCACCAATCTTAACTGGTGATTTTTTATTTTTCATATCTTACAGTTTGTTAGTCAAGTTTATATAATTCATCTCACTACTGTCCACTAAAAATGGACGTGGTTAAAAATTAAATAAATTCGGTTCACTTGAATCACAGAGAACATTGACATTTT
>USIY01000068.1 GCA_900554845.1 uncultured Bacteroidales bacterium
GAACATGCAGCGGCGCCTCGGCAACTCCGTCGCCGCCCAGACCGCCGCCGCCCTCATAGTCGGTTATACCGGGAAAGCTTAGAACCTCTCGTTGTCGAATTGCTTCTTGACCACGTGGCAGAAAGATATCCGCGGAGCCTTGTCCACAAGCATGCAGGCCTTGCGGTAATGGGCTTGCGCCTGCTCTTTGTCGCCTTTGCGGGACATCAGCCGGGCGAGCTCGAACTCGCGTAGCGACACGAGGTCGATCTCATTCGTGTTCCTTTCGATCAGTTTGTCCGTAACGGTATCCCAGGTCCTGAACACTTCGAAACCGAGTTTCTCATTGCCCATGCGGAAATATATCACACTGCGCAAAAGGGCATTGAAATAGAGATCCATCTCTCCTTCGGTCAGAAGGACACCGAGTTCCGCGTCTCCATACGTCTCGGGATCATACTCCGGATAGCCGGATTCATAATCGCCGCCATCGTCCATGGCCATCTCCAGATATGCAAGTGCCTTCTCATGCATTCCGGCATAAGTGAACACGCTCGCCACCACCCAGAAGTTGGTGTTGCTTATAAATTCCTCATCTATGTCGTTCTCGGGAATTGTCAGGAAATAATCAGCCGCTTCCTTGAACTCACCCCTGTAACGACAAAGCCTGATTTTTTCGAATACCCAGTACTTGTATATCTCGTCCTTTTTCTCAAGATTCCTGTCCACAATCTTCTCAGCCTCGGCGTGCCGGCCAGCGCCTCTCAACAGAGTCACATAAGCGTACTCTAAACCATACCGATTCCCGGCGTCGTTGTCCTCATAAAAACGAATCACGGCGTCTACACCCTGTGTTTCATCAAGATGTTCCATATAGAATAGCACGGAGCTCGCCGACGGCTCCAGACCGGCGTCAACATACATCGGATACAACAGGTCGGAAGTATCACGGCCAAATTCGCTGTTGGAAACATAATCAAGTATTTCTTCCAGCCTCTGTAATACTTCATCACTTACCATACCCTTTTTCAACAACGGTGACAGAAGTTCGAAATAACTGCTGAAATATTGATCGATCCATGTTGTACGGTAAAGCCGTTCCATTACTTTTATCAGCACTCTGTCGCGCCATGGCGCACCCGTCAACTTTTTGACAAAGTCGGCCATGACCTGCGTCTTTCGCAGATCAAAAAGATTTATATTCTCAAGCTTTCGGATCTCAAATTCCTCAGCAGAAGCTACATTCTCCTCAAAGAACCTCTGCAATTCGGCAAACTTGGCGTCTATCATTTCCTGAGAGGCCATATCGCATTCCGGCAGCAGAAGGAATCGGGCAATAAGCCGTAACCTTTGGTCACCCTCGCTGAATTCCGACATATAACGGGTCAGTATACGCCGGGTAAGCGCCGCTAACTTTCCACTCCTGTTTTTCACAGCCACGAAGTTGCAGCAGACTATGAAGCTTTCATACTCCGGCTTATGCTCCAATTGTTTCTCCGCATTGGCATCGATATCCTCCTCAATCCCGAAGTCGATGACATACTCGCTTATGGTGTCCATATGCCGTTTCAACTGCATCCGGATGTGGTCTTTGTCCTCAATTGCCCTTGTACTCATGAACCTGACAATCAGATCTCGAACCGACGCCCTGTGCTCCGGTTGTCCCGTCATTATCTTGGCACGCAAGTATTCATATTGGGTCAGAAAATCTTTGCCGTCATGCTTATCAACCATTTCAACGGCATCCTCCCAACGCCCTAATTTATAATAAGCATTCGCGAGATCTTTGGCGCAGAACCGCACCTGCTCTGCGTCGTTCTCCTTAATATTGGCCTTATAAAGCTCTTCCATCAGCGCGACATACTTACCGTATTCATCGTCTGGCGTTCCTCCCATAGAATGTCTGGAAAGACAGGAATTGATAAGGTTATACCTGATTATACGGTCCTTTGGCTTGTAATCGTGAGCCAAACGGAAGTATCTGATTATCTTGTCCAGATTGGCGATATGTTCTTCCCCAAAATATCGTCCGGCAATTTTGCCCAGACTAACCGCAAGCGAATTATAATCCGCGGCAATCATATCTTTGGGGTCGTCGGCTTTGATTCTGCCGGAGATCATTTCCTCAGCGGCGGCTATTCCCTCTTTTATCCTGCGGCACTCAAGATATGATTTATAAAGATATTTCAGCGTGATGTTCTCATCAAAATTCTTAAGGTCGCGGAAGGTTCGGATTTGACGCAGGTTCAACTCCAGAAATTCTACCGCCTTGTCATAGTCCTTGAGCTGATATGCCGCATATCCGGCACGGTAAGAGGCATAGGCTTTCCCTGACTCTTCTTCCGCCAGACGGCCATATTCTTCATAAGCCGTCATGGCTCCCTCCCAGTATTCCAATGCATATAGAACATCTCCGATTGCCTCCGCCGCATTGCCTATAAGTTTGTCGCCGGCTTTCATCCTTCGGTAAGCTTCACCTACATTTTCCTTTATACGATGAATGTCATTGGGATAGATAAGGGCTTCGGCAATATATTCTATATTGCATTTAGCCCCCAAAGAGCCTTGTATCTCGCCAAGGAATCTGTCATAGTCCTTCTTCTTTGTAAACTTATCCATTTCCGGATTCAGACAATCGGCATAAAGTTTTGCAAATTCACTGTAACCTATGGGAACGTTGTGAAATTTCCTGCTAAGATTTATATACCGTTCCGCCCCTTCGAAGTCACGGAGTCTTGCCGACGTTATGGCGAGATCGCAATAGAGTAGTCCGCCATAAACTTCCTGCAGTTCTTTTTCCGTAAGATTCCCTACGGTTCTGAGCAGTTTCTCATGTATGTTGCGAATAGTTTCGGCATTGGATATAATTGGCAACTCAGTGTTTCTGCCCAACAATCTGTCTATCGAATCCTCAAGATTATTCTCGTCCCACAAATCAATGAAATCGACAGTCTTTTCAGAGTCGTTCCAAAAATCAAGCATCTTCTTCTTAGCCTTCCGGGAAACAGGAAGATGCCGTATCATGTTGTTGACGGTCTTGACATCCTCCGCCGTTCCGAATCCACCTACAATCACCTTAATATATAACAGCAAAATGTTGTCATCCATAAGGGGCGCCAGCATCAAGGTCCTGAATGTCACGACCCCGGACAGCCGGACATTGTTTTCCTTAAGAATATGTAGATCGCCGTAAATGTCACGATGATGTGGGCCTCCATTGAAAAATAAAGTCACCTTAAGCCATGGAACAACTTTACGGAACTGCCTCATGGCTATCAGCTGACGGACGATCTCGGCGTAACATACGCTTATTCGAGGGGCTAAAGAATCATTGAGATTTTTTATCCCCGTCAACGCCGCCACAAGCATAAACAACCGTCCCTCTTCTGCGACCATTGCCTTCTTGGCTTGCCTGCTGAGATTCTTGAATTGTTTTTGAGCATAATTCAGGATGCCTTCACGAATCCGCTTTTCTTCCGATTCATCCAAGGGATATCGGCTTACAACGGCATCCGTAAATATTCCCGGCTTAAGTCTCATTCTGCCCCCTGACACCTCCACAAACTCTTCCAGGGCGTTGAAGAGAGCGGCCCATTCCACAGGCTTCAGCTTCAGGAAGTCAACCAAATCTTCCTCGCGCATGCCATAGAAACTGAGCCGCAGAATGTTCAGAAAGTCCGACACGGTTTTATCCCCAAAGTCCCCCTCGACCCTCTTCAGGACTACATTCAGAAACGATTCCATGTCGGGGGCGTCGAGATAACCCGCCATGAAATCATCGAGTTGCTCGTATACGCCGTATTGCAGAAGCTCATTGAGGAAGATGCGTAGGACGCCCGGATTTCCAAGCTTCCGGTCGTTGGCTATGGCCGCACGTTGTGAGACGGTCAATCCCTTCGCGAAATTACGGAGATAGGCGGCGGTCAATGACATTTTCTGAGACTCGCTCAACGGGACAAGATCATTATGACTATAATCATCTCTGCCGGAGGTGAAATCGTCAAACTGCTCCTCATCGGACCCGAGCAGCAGCACCTTTCGTTCTTCATCAAGGATATCATTGAGCCACAGTAGATTCCTGTCGGTTTTATTCCGCAGCTTGTCAACACCGTCAAGGATCCAGAGCAAACGTACATTATATTCCTCGGAAAGTTTCTTCAATATCGGCGCGACATTCACCTTCTGCTCATCGGGAATATTAAGGTCCGGAGTCTCCAATTCGCTGAAATTTCTGCACAGCTCATACACAAGAGCCCGGCGACACATTTCGGCGGAATTGATTTCGTTGCCGATCATGGTATGGACGGCAATATATTCTTTACATTTGGGAGACGTTGTCAAGCCTTTCCTCCAGTAGTTTGCGACAAAAGTCGACTTCCCGGCGCCTGCAGGTGCTTCAAGTATAATAACCTTTTCATCGTCGTCATCAATAAGAGATTCGTTGACAGAGGTAGTGCGCGGAACATATATCTTTCTCAACCGTGCGACGGCGGCGTCATGGTTCGACATTATCAGGTCCATTCGCGACATCTCTTCTTCGGCTGGGTAGAGAGTGTCGAGAGTGGTCATCAGCGCTTCCGTCACCATCTTCCCGAGTTGCTTGAGGGATGTGTAATCCGCGACGGAGCATTTCCCCTCGGCGGCGGCCTTGCGCACCGCGGCCTTCAGTTTCTCGCGCTTCTCGGCGTTCGCGCTGCCCTTCTTGTCAAGGAACTTTTTCGGCACTGAGCGCAACGGTCTGATGAAGAAGTGGGAATAAGTCTGTTCCGGATAATCCAGAACCCCATAGAGCATCTCCATTTCAGTTATGCTCTTGCCTTGGGCCAACCCTTCGCGAACATGAGGGAAACGGTTGTACAGGCGTTCGTCAAAATTGCTCTCGGCGGCCGTCGGAACCCAACCGTAACGGCCTCCGATCAAGCCGATAAAGAAAGGTCTCGTGCGCGAGATCTCGTCCATGCAGATTTCAATCACCTTTCCCGATTTTGACTCTTCCTCCGTAATTCCCCAGCGGAGATCCAGCACCGTCAGATCCACATTCCGGCGACGAAACTCGCTTCGGACCGCAGGAAAAATCTTTTTTACAAGATAGTCTCGCTCCGCCTGCATGTCGGCGAACGTTGACGACAGAAATACTCTTACTTCTCGAGATGCGGCAATGTCTGAATTCATAAGTTCTTTTCGGATTTCTGCAAATTTAGATAAAAAAGAAGAAAATCCCAATATCTATGGATTCCAGAACAGTAAAAGATTTCCAGTTTGGAGCGTTTATATTTCAGAAAGAATAGCTATATTTGCATTCATTACAAAAAACTATGAAATTAATTGAACTGAATCTACAAAAAATCATCGACCTTTGTCATAAGCACAAGGTCAAGACATTGGCGGTCTTTGGCTCCATCCTAACGGATAGATTCAATGATGAAAGCGATGTGGATTTGCTTGTGGATTTTGATACCACTGACCACGAGCAATGGGATTATGTATCTAATTATTTCGATTTCCGTGACTCACTGGAACGCCTTTTCGGCCGAAAAGTAGATTTGATCGAAGAAGGTGGCCTACGTAACAAATATTTCATTGCCAATGTCAACCGCACAAAACAGATGATTTATGGTTGATGAATACATTTTAAAACATCTACAGGACGTGTTGGATGCCATCAATGATTTGGAGAGTTGTTTTGTTGGCTTCCCCAAAAGATTTGATTTGTTTGAGAAAGACATGATGCGCAGATGTGTTGTTGAGCGCAAAACCGAGATAATGGGAGAAGCCATCAACCGCATCCGAAAGAAAGATCCATCTTTTGAAATCCCTAACTCAAGAGCCATAATAGACACACGCAACCGAATTATACATGCCTACGACAATGTTAAACCTGAATTCCTATGGAGCCTTGTGGTACGTCATATTCCGGAACTCAAGAAAGACATTGTTCGAATAATTGCCGAATACGAAGAGCAGTATAAACGCGAAAACGACAATTTCTAAGATATCCATCAGCCGGAATGCAGAAAAGAGGGCGTATCAAAATATGATAGGCCCTCTTATTGATTGTAGTGTTAGTGGTTAGTTATTGAAGAACTTATCTGAGCGGCTCTTGCGGTAACTCATTTTCTCTGCTTTCGACATACATGCCTCCTCGCTCATACGGGCTGTTTCATATGCCATCATATCGTTGCTGAAGTTGGCGAACATCTTCTTGGTGCCTTCTTCGTCGGAGTTGAACGCCATCTTGTTGTCGATGTGCATTCTGCGGGAGATCATCTCCACGTCGATGTTGGCGCCGATGAAGTTGAAGGTCCATCCTATTTCCTTCAGCTGGTCGATCAGCCTCACAACTTTTTCCCAGTCATAATGCGTCGACGAGTTCTCCATGCCGTCGGTAATGATCGTCACGATACCGGTGGCGTCCTCATGGGTTGCGGCAATAGCCTTCAGCTCCACCAGAGTGGATCCTACGGCATCCAGCAACGGAGTGCATCCGTTGGGAATGTAATCCTTATCAGTCACCTGCTTCGCGTCCGCCACAGGGACGTTCTTGCAGAGATAGCGCGACTTCAGCGAACCTCCCGACTGGAAAGCATAGACGGACATCAGCACACGCTGGGTGTCGGGGTTGTCTTTCTGCAGTTGCTTGGCTACGCCGATTGTTTCGTTGCAACCGGAGATCGTGGCATTGACACAGCTGGACATGGATCCTGACTCATCCAGGATAATCAGATTGAATACGGTGGTCTTAGATTCTGACATAGTGGTAAAAATTAAGCGGAGTTACTAATACTGTTTCTTCTATTTTGAGTTTATATAACGCCTATGCGTTATTTTGACGCAAAGTTAATACATAAACGACTCAAATCCAAATTTTGTTGCGTCAAAATTACACATTGTTTTAAAATAATTTGCAAGTCTTTAAATATCAGATAAATATTTTTTAGAAACTGAAAAGATCTTTTATCGAGGCATCCTCGTCAGAATCGTTATTTAAGTCGCGCTCCTCGTTGAAACGGAAAAAACGAAGTTTGCGTTTGCTTTTCTTAGGAGCGTCTTCATTTTTTAAGGAGAGAGGAACTAAGTCGGACTTACAGTAAGAGCTGATGATATGTTCTTGGGGAGACAAAACATCCGCATTATTGGCGTCAGAATGCATGCTCTCGCTGCAACGTGATTCAGATGCAACCATCGAATCCTCGTCGGCATCCTTCAAGAGATTGCTCTGCATCAGCTTACGGTAGAAATTACGCCGGTCGTAAGTATTGCCGGTAATCACCTCGTAGACATTGCGCAGTTCATCGACGGAAAACACTTCGTTAAGCAAGTTGAATGCCAACGGCTTTATTCTCAACATTTCCTTAAGATAAACGCGTGCCTTGTCGATGATCTGCAGATGGTCGAAAGCAAGCGGCGGCAACATGTCAACGTCGAACCACATAGCGTTCGAAGCGTCGTCACCCCCTATCACGGCATGATCCGAAGGACGAACCAAAGCGATGAACGCTACGGTCACCACACGTCCACGCGGATCGCGCCTCGGATCACTGAACACATGGAACTGTTCCAGATAAACGTCGTGGACATTCGTCTCTTCCCTCAGTTCCCGACGCGCGCATTCCTCTATGGTCTCGCTCATCCTCAGAAAACCTCCGGGAAGCGCCCAGCTCCCCTTGAAGGGTTCTATTCCACGTTCCACAAGCAGTATCTGCAGCTTATTACCTCCGAATCCGAATATCACATTATCGGCGGTCATTGCCGGACGCGGATACTCGTAGACATACTCCCCTTTCGGGTCATCCTTTCCACATTTACTTGAAATCAATGCCATTCTGCGCGTAATTTTGACGCAAATTTATCAAATTCCCTGCAATTATCCAAATAAAAGCCGCACCAATCACAAAATGCCAATGAAATCTGCCCAGAAGCTCTTCTATGTCGCAGGCAAAAGGGAGGAGTGCGTTGCCGCGATTCCGTTGGCCACGACAACGGCACTCGATATATGGTTGCATATATGCTCGTCGCCTATCAGCTGGTCGACGCCCGCGGCATGCAGCGACGCGCGTACATTGTCGCGCACACCCGACAATACGATCATAATACCTTCTGAATGCGACGACTCGATAAGCAATTTCAGGTTATGGATGCCTGTGGAATCGATAAAGGGCACCTTACGCATACGTATGATGCGCACAACGGGCTTCTCCTGCGGCGTGACACGCATCATCTCGTCGAACTTCGTGGCCGCTCCGAAGAAGAAAGGTCCGTCGATCTCATATACCGAGACGCCCGGATTCAGATTCAGGACCTCATGCTTGGACAGGTCCGTGTCGGCCGCGGCGTCAAGCTGTTCGCCGTACACTTTGATAGTGGTGTTCTCCGTGACACGACGCAGGAACATGACAACAGCGAGCAGCAGTCCTATTTCTATGGCGATGGTCAGATTGAACACCACCGTCAGCAGGAATGTCACCAGCATTACCGAAAGGTCGCCCTTGGGATTATGGACCATATCCATCACCGTGCGCCATCCGCTCATATTGTAGCTGACCATTATCAGCACCGCCGCCAGACAGGACATCGGCACCATGTTGATCAGCGGCATCGCGAACATGAATACCCCCAGCAACACCAATGCATGGACAAGGCCGGCCACCGGGGTTTTACCACCGTTGGTGATGTTGGTCATGGTGCGAGCTATCGCCCCGGTCACCGGTATGCCTCCGAATATAGGCACGATGACGTTAGCCAGTCCCTGGCCCATCAGCTCCGTGTTGCAGTTGGTGCGGTCGCCGGTACGTCCGTCGGCCACTGTGGCGCTCAGCAGACTTTCTATGGCGCCGAGCATCGCAATGGTGAAAGCCGAGGGCAACAACAAATTGACGGTCTGCATATTGAATCCAAGATCGGCCACCCGGGGCATGGTAGGCGTCAGATTTCCGAAACGGTCGCCGATAGTCTCGATGCCGCTTACTCCAAGGAACTCACGCATCACCCAAGTTATCAATGTCACCGTTACAATCGCCGTCAGCGCCCCGGGCATTTTCTTGGATATTTTCGGAGTGAGTATATTTATAAGCAACGCCGTCACCCCGACTGCCAGCGTGGCGATGTCGACGGTATTGAAATTGGAGATATACACGCGCCATTTGCCGAGGAAGTCACCGGGTACAGGTTCATTGATATGCAATCCGAAGAAATCGGGCATCTGCGTTGAAAATATCGTCAGCGCGATACCGGCCGTAAATCCCACTACAATCGGATAGGGTATGAATTTTATTACCGTACCGAGATGAAACAGGCCCATCAACAGCAATATGCATCCGGCCATGAACGTAGCCATGGCGAGGCCGGTAAGGCCATAGACCTGAATTATGTTGTAAATAATTACGATGAACGCGCCTGTAGGACCGCCGATCTGCACGGAGTTGCCTCCGAAGGCGCTGACTATGAATCCTCCGATCACGGCCGTGACCAGACCCACTGTCGGGCTGACGCCGCTCGCTATGGCGAAGGCGATGGCCAACGGAAGGGCCACGATTCCTACTACAATACCCGCAATCAAATCCTTGCGGAACTTTTCCGGACTGTAATCGCGACATGCCGCGATCAGGGCCGGGTGAAAATCCAGATGTCCTGTTGCTTTCATAATAAATGCAAACTTCATGGGAAGCCTTACCGCTTTACAAAGTTTCCCTTTCAAAATAATACCTTAATCCTTAAAATCACCGCAAAATTATCAAAATATGTTAACATGACCAAAAATATTGACTTATTTCCCTTTCTATCACTCATTATCACTCAATAGCTAATATACCCACCTGTTAAAAATGATTAAACATTATTAAATGACATGATGATTTGTGAAAATATATATAGAATTATAAAATAAATT
>USIY01000069.1 GCA_900554845.1 uncultured Bacteroidales bacterium
GGGTCCGGAGGCGTCGATCACAGGTGGAAGCGCCTGCGGGTCGCTGAATGTGGAGTTGGCGTATCCGACGGTCCAGTCGTTGAGGGTGGCATAGGCTTTTTTCAGACGGAAGTCACGGGACTGATAGCCGTTGAAGTTCGCTTCGATGTAGATCTGGTAATTGCCCAACTTTTTATTGGTGCCGATCACACGGAAGAAAAGCGCGGTGCCGGAGGGTGTGGTGCCGAAATAGCGGTCGCGCTCTGGATTCGGGGTCATGGGTATTAGATAAGGTGCGAAACCGGGCGACGGAATCGATCCTCCCCAGTCATAGTAGGCTCGCATACGCACGCATCCTCCCACACCCATCGCCAGTTGAGAGTCCTTGGACAAAAACAGAAAATATGGTGCCAGAGGGTCGGAGAAATGATGGAATTGAGTCTCGTAGAATTTGCTGATCAAATGGGAGACGCTGTCACGCGGAGGCTCTTCCCCCTTGCCGAAATAGATAAGTTTATGGCTCGTCAGCGCGGAGTCCATCGCTTCGTCCCGCATACTTTTGTTCTGGCCCAAAGCGTATATACTCCCGGCCATCATAATCGCTACCCATACCAAACGTCTCATAGTGGAATCTTTTCTAATTCCAACAACAATCCCTGCGCATCAGTTCAAAAAGAACAGCCCTTCGTAACAGATAAGCGGACGATCTTGACTTTGTCTGTTAAAAAAGCATTGGAATACAACCGTAAATGATTGTATTCCAATGCTATGAATTATTGGAGCGGTAAACGGGACTCGAACCCGCGACCCTCAGCTTGGGAAGCTGATGCTCTACCAACTGAGCTACTACCGCAGATGGTGATGCAAAGTTATAATTTTTTCCTCACACCTGCAAATTAATTTTGAATCTCAGTTTTTTTATCTAAATTTGACAAAAGAAACATTCGCCTAATAAATCTTCGGTAAGCATCATACTGAAGAGAATGCAGAGGAAAGGGCAGATGCAGGGACGCGAATTCTGGGGCTGCAGCGACTATCCTGCTTGCAACGGCACGTTGCCGATGAAATAATAATCGGGATTAATCGGGATTGATCGGGATCGATCGGGATAAATCGGGACTAAATCAGATTTTCGGCGAGGAGAAGTTCGGCGATTTTCCAATCCAGAGGAGTGTCGAGGTCAAGGGAGTGGATATCGTCCATGACGTGCTTGCGGATCCGCTTGAATTTCGAGAGGGGAGATTTCTTCAAAGATTCGGGATTGATTACGTAGACGGCTCCGTTGTATTCCCATGCTTCCGGAGCGTCCTGCCTGCGTACATACCGGCCGTCTCCTTTGCTGTGGCATAGGAAGCCGTCGGCGTTCTCTTCGAAACAATTGTAATATGGATTCGAGCTCGCCGGCTTGACACTCACCACCATGTCCACGCCGGAATCATATTTCTCCAAGGCGCCCCGTATATCCTCGTCCCTGCGGAAAGGAGATGTAGGCTGCAGCAACAAAACGGCGTCATAATGTTTGTCCTGTTTTTCGTAAAAATCCAGAGCGTGCAGAAGCACCCCGTAAGTTCCGGCCGTATCCGAGGCGAGGCTGTCGGGACGTACAAACGGCACCTTCAGCCCGTATTCCTCGACAGTCCGGACAATCTCCGGATCGTCAGTGCTTACGCATATATCCTCGGCATCTGCTACAGATCGGGCATTGTCGATGGCATAGCATATCAGCGGTTTGCCACCCAGTGGCTTGATGTTCTTATGCGGAATGCCTTTGCTTCCGCCGCGCGCAGGGATTATGACCAAAGTCTTCATTTCAGATACCTTTCCTTAATATGCTTGATTATTTTGGCCGAGGAATCGCCGTCGCCAAAGTAAAAGTCCGGCTCAAAATGAACGTCAGGAATGCTGGAGATAGCCTCGGCGATATCCTCTTCTCCCACGCTTTTCGGAGTGATGATGTTGGCGCAGAGATGACGTCCTTTCTGACGGTCGCCGATATTGACCACCGGCACGCCGACAAACGGAGCCTCAAGAATGCCGCTTGATGTATTGCCGATCAAGGCATAGGCCTCGCGCATCATCGACAGATACCTGGCATGACCCAAAGAGTGGATAAATGTGAAACCGGAATGCGAGTCGCAGAAGTCTCGGTAATATGCGTTCAACTGCGAGCCTCCCGCATCGGCGTTGGCGGCCGTGACGATTATCTCCGTATCCGTAATTCCGGCCATGGATTCCATGACGTTGCGCGCCATATCAAGATTGTATTGCAACGACTCTTTTGTCTCGGCATGAAGAGTGCAGAGAATCCATCTTTTCCCAGGATCAATTCTCAGGGAATGCGCCAGTTCGTCGCGCGACATGGCCTTCTCGCGGACAAATGTCTCCAGTCCGGGTTCTCCCACATTGAACGCCGGAATCTTGCCCCCGGTCATGTCCACAATACGCTGCATGGATTCTTCTGTACAGGGAAGATGCAGGTCCGCCATCATGGTCACGGCATTGCGTATCTGGTTGTCGATAGCCCCTTCGGTGACATCCCCGCCGGAAATATGCGCTATGGGAATGTTCATAATCAGCGCCGTAGAGCAAACGGGCAGAAGTTCGTAGCGGTCGCCGAGCACAAGCAGAACGTCCGGACGAATTTCGTTAAGGACATCCGCCATAGTCATTGCGCACACAGCCGCCGATTTTGCCACTCCCGCTTCGGTGGCCGTAGATAATAGAAATTCTACACGAGCGGTGATTTTGTGCCCGTCCGCTTCAATCTGCCGGACGGTCATGCCTTGTTCCGGCGACAGGTGGCCTCCTCCCGCCACAAGGGAAAGATCTATGTCTTTATCCTTCTCCATGTCGGAAATGATCCATTGGAACAATCCATATTCCGACCTTGCCGCGGTGAAGATGCAGACTTTAAGTTTTTTGCTCATAAAGTACCGTTAAACTTCATTGGTAAGATTCCAAGAGACGTGCAGGATAACCGACATACATCCCCGGAACCGATAAATCGGACGCCACGACGGCCCCCATGCCAACAGATGCTCCTGAACAGATGCTCACGCCGTTGCGGATCACACTTCCGGCACCTATAAAGACATCGTCGCCTACCGTGACCTCACCGCACAACACCGCACCCGGAGCAATGAAAACATTTTCCCCTATGCGGCAGTCATGCTCCACGATGGCGCCGGTGTTCACCACGCAATGACGGCCGAGCACCGACCGGTTCACCACGGCGTTGATCATGACGGCCGAGCCGTCGCCGATCACTGAATTGGGCGTGACGACAGCATGTGGGGAAATAACTGAAAACACCGGCACACCGTCAAAGAAGTCTATTATTTTCCGGCGAAGGGTCATTCTTATCCCGTTGTTGAATCCCACTGCGATATGCACGGCGCAAGTTTCACCCAAGATGTCGGAGTCGCGGCCGGCGTAAGGTACGCCGAAAGGAACCTTCGCTTCCTCCAACGCCGTATAGCCGTCAAACTTTTCAGCTCCTACGGCTTCCGCAATAGATCGCGCATGGCCCCCGCCTCCTATCAGGATTTTCTTCATGTTCATATCAGATGAATCAAGGCCGCGTACATCATTACGCCGATACATACCGTGATTCCTGTCCACATTTTGCATTGGCGCACGCTGTCGGCCATATCCTTACGGATTTCTTCACGTTCCTTTTCACTGTAAAGAGGGCCGGAAGTTTTTGAATCGCTGCGTTTTGCCTCGGCCCAGAAATTACGGGCGCGGACGGCGTAATAAATCGCCGCCGCACCTGTGAAGGGAAAGCATATGACGGTCACAAGAATAGCCAGCGTGAGCATTCCCGGCGGGGGAGACGTAGCCGGATCATGATCTGCCGGATCGTGATCCGCTTTTTCCGGGGCCGGTCCTCCATAGCGCTGAACCATGTACCGGAAACGGGGAGGCACCGCGCTGTAGTCCTCGTCTTCCTCCGTTGGATTTTCTTCTGCAGCCACGGCAGGAAGGACGGATTTCTGGGTCGGATGTCTGAGTTCCGAGAGACGTTGACGGAAATATCTGCAGATATCCCCGTTCTCATCGGCACGTTCCCAGTCGTCCATCCCCTTGCACCATATGTAAGTGTCGGGACGGACGCCCAGGTCGGCGAGTTCCTCAAGGCTAAGCGGACCTACGCGGGTCTCTCCCAGCATCGCGAAGTACTTCATACTCCGGCTCAATACATTCCTGTGATCACACTGAAAATCCCTGACGTCAGAAGCCATATGCCGGATATTAACCCAATGCCGGCCAAAACCAAAGAAATGATAGTCATGGTCTTGGCATTGGAATTGGCGGCTTCGGCATCCTGTATCAGCCCCATAGAGTAGAGATTGTTGGCCTTATTGGCTTGAACTATACCTATGATGCTGAAAATCAATCCGATGCAGCTACATACGCAATTGAGTACCGTAGAGACTATCGCCCAAGGCAGCCAATTGGTATGCGGCACATAATTGTAACCATTGTTATAGCCATTGTTGTAGCCGGACTGTGGCTGACCGTAATATTGGTTGTTTCCGTACGGTTGCTGGTTGTACGGCTGTTGGTTATAAGGTTGCTGGCTGTAGGACTGGTTGTACGGCTGTGCCTGCGGAGGCTGTTGTGGGGACTGCTGTTCGGGACGAGGCTCGAAAGGCGACTCCTGTACCAGCAGGTCGGCAAGCTCCGGCATGGTCCGGGCCTGAGCCCAGCCTTCCATGCCTTCGCGCCATACGTAAGTTTCCGGTGTCAATCCCTGCATTTTCAGGACCTCGCGCGGATACGGACCTTTTTGCTGCCCGTCAATTATCATAAAATACTGTGTGCTCATATTTTCTTATTGGTTACGTCCGCAACAGTTCTTGTATTTCTTGCCCGACCCGCAGGGACAAGGGTCGTTGCGTCCCACTTTTGGCTGGGCTTTTGCAGGCTGGGCTTTTGCAGGACCGGAAGAGCGGTTCACGTTCTTCGCGGCTTCGCGCTGCGCGCGTTCTCCTTCATACGTCTCGCGTGTAGTGCTGTAACCTGCATAGGGGTTATATGTGGAGGTTCGTTGGGAAGCGCGCATCGCGGCCTGTGCCGCAGCGGCCTGTGCTGCTTGCGCTGCTTGCTCGGCCTCCGCCTGACGTTTGGCTTCCTCGAAGTCCGGAACGGCCAAAGATCCTCGGATCATGGTCCCCACCACCTTGGAGTTCATCTCCCACAGCATCTTCTTCCACAGTTCGAAGGCCTCGATCTTGTAGATCACAAGCGGGTCTTTCTGCTCGTAAGCGGCGTTCTGCACCGAATGGCGAAGTTCGTCCATCTCGCGAAGCTGTTCCTGCCATGCCTGGTCGATACTGCTGAGCAACACAGCCTTCTCCCATGACTTGGCCAAAGGCTTGCACTCGTTCTCGTAACATTCCTGCAGGTCGGCGCTGATATTGAAACGGCGACGTCCGTCGGTCATCGGGACAACAACAGGTCCTGTCAGGTTGCGTTCCTCCACGAAATTCTTGATCCAGGGATAAGCCCCTTTGCAGATCTGTTCCTTGTGGCGGTTGAGGGTGGTCATGGCATGTTCGGCGAGTTGGTCGGCCATATCCTCGCTGTTCATCCGGCTGTATTCCTGTTCAGTGAAAGGAACTTCAAGAGATAGTGTACGGTATACTTCCTGACGGAAGTCATCGAAGCTCTGATAGCTTCCGGCGGCGATATTTCCGCTAAGCTCATACACCATGTTGGCTATGTCCATGCCGATACGCTCGCCGCGTAGGGCGTTCTGGCGCTTGCCGTACACACCGTTACGCTGGGCGTTCATGACGTCGTCGTATTCCACCAGGCGCTTACGGATGCCGAAGTTGTTTTCCTCCACGCGCTTCTGGGCGTTCTCGATACTCTTTGTGACCATGGAGTTTTCTATCATTTCTCCCTCCTTGAATCCGAGACGGTCCAGCATCTTCACTACGCGCTCGTTGGCGAACAGACGCATCACCGTATCCTCGAACGACACGAAGAAGACGGAACTTCCCGGGTCGCCCTGACGACCGGCACGGCCTCGCAGCTGGCGGTCCACACGTCGTGATTCATGACGCTCCGTACCGATGATGGCCAGACCGCCCGCTTCCTTCACCTCGGGACTCAGCTTGATGTCGGTACCGCGTCCGGCCATGTTGGTGGCGATGGTGACGGTGCCTTTCTGTCCGGCTTGCGCCACTACCTGTGCCTCCTGCTGGTGAAGCTTGGCGTTCAACACCTGGTGCGGAATATGACGAAGCTTGAGCATTTTGGACAGCAGTTCCGAAATCTCAACCGATGTGGTGCCCACCAATACGGGGCGACCCTGCTTGACCATGTCCTCCACTTCTGTGATTATGGCGGCGTATTTCTCCTTCTTTGTGCGGTAAACACGGTCGTTCATATCGTTGCGGATCACCGGCTTGTTGGTCGGGATCTCGATAACGTCCAGTTTGTAGATATCGTAGAACTCACCGGCTTCCGTCATGGCGGTACCTGTCATTCCGGCCAGCTTACGGTACATGCGGAAGTAGTTCTGCAGGGTGATGGTCGCGTAGGTCTGCGTTGCGGCCTCTACCTTCACGCCCTCCTTGGCCTCGATGGCCTGGTGAAGCCCGTCGGAATAACGGCGTCCTTCCATGATACGGCCCGTCTGCTCGTCGACGATCTTGATCTTATTGTTGTCGATCACATACTCCACATCCTTGTCGAAGAGAGTGTATGCCTTCAGCAATTGGTTCACGGTATGGACGCGCTCGGACTTGATGGAGTAATTTTTCAGCAGCTCGTCTTTCTTTTCCTGCTTCTGTTCCGGGGTAAGATCCTCGTTCTCCACCTGACTCAGCTGCGACGCGATGTCGGGAAGTATGAAGAAGTCGGGGTCGCTGGTGGTGCCTGTAAGCACCTCAATGCCCTTGTCGGTAAGCTCGATGCTGTGGTTCTTCTCGTCGATCACGAAATAGAGCGGCTCCACGGCCTTGGGCATCTCGCGGTTGTTGTCCTGCATGTATTTGGCCTCGACCTTCAGCATAAGGTTCTTTATGCCCTCTTCGCTGAGATAACGGATCAGCGGGCCGTGCTTCGGCAACGCCTTGTACACGCGGAACAGCGCGAGTCCGCCTTCTTCTGTCTCGCCTTTGCCGATCTTATCCTTAGCCTCGAGCAGCAGTTGCTGGGCAAGTTTGCGCTGGGCGTTGACCACTTTCTCCACATTCGGCTTGAACTCGTTGAACATCTGGTCGTCGCCCTTGGGAATGGGACCGGAAATGATCAGAGGCGTACGGGCGTCGTCGATCAACACTGAGTCCACCTCGTCCACAATAGCGTAATAATGTTGTTCACGCTGCACAAGATCCTCCGTGGACACAGCCATGTTGTCGCGCAGATAGTCGAAGCCGAACTCATTGTTGGTTCCGAAAGTCACATCGGAATTATATACGTCGCGTCTTTCCTGGCTGTTGGGCTCCGTCTTGTCGATGCATCCCACCGTCAGGCCGTGGAACTGATACAACGGTCCCATCCATTCGGAGTCGCGTTTCGCCAGATAGTCGTTCACGGTCACCACATGGACGCCCTCGCCCGTCAGTGCGTTCAGGAAGACAGGGAGAGTGGCCACGAGAGTCTTGCCCTCGCCGGTGGCCATCTCGGCGATGTTGTTCGTCACTTTGTCGCCGTTCATCATGCCGTGCAGAACCATGCCGCCGATAAGCTGCACGTCGTAGTGCACCATGTCCCATGTCATAAGGTT
Source organism: uncultured Bacteroidales bacterium (assembly GCA_900554845.1). Taxonomy (GTDB): domain Bacteria; phylum Bacteroidota; class Bacteroidia; order Bacteroidales; family Muribaculaceae; genus Lepagella. Next base: position 7,724 of record USIY01000069.1, read on the forward strand.
TCCGCCGGCCATCCATGAGTTTTTATAAACGGCCTTGTCACCGTCGACGGTGATGAAGTCTTTTCCCTGGCGCGCCAGCTCGCGGTCGGCTTCCGTGGCCGTCACCTCAATGGTATCGTTTTCCTTGAAACGGCGTGCGGTCTCCTTGACAATGGCGAATACCTCGGGCAGCGCGGCGTCAAGATCCTTGGCATAATTGGCGAACATCTCCTCGCGGGTGTCGTCGATTTCTTTCCACAGGGGCTCGCGCTTGTCATAGTCCAGTTTCTCGATCTGGCCGCGGAGGTCCGTGATATGGTCTTTGTATTTCTGCGCGTTGCCCCGTATCTCTCCTTTGATGGTTTCGATACGGCCGCGCAGTTCGTCGTGGCTGAGGCCCTGCAGCTGCTCGTAGGCGGGAAGAATTTCTTTATTCAGTCTGTTCCACAACGGACGCACGGCGCGTTCCGACTGGTTGCCGAACAGTTTTCTCAATACGTTATTTAACATTTGTCTTATAATCTTTTTTTCAAGTGAATATTCAGGATTTATCTTATGGGGAGAGCATGGGAGCGGGCGCCGTTCGGTGAACGAATCCTGAGAATATCGGTTATTGTGGGTGCCAAAGCCGTGGCATCCACTGTTGTGCTGACCTTATTGGCCACGACTTCAGGGGCCATGATAAACGCCGGAGTCATGACCGGCATCTGTCTCATCGGCTTGTTGCGCTGTGTCGCGCCGGTTTCATCCTCTACAATCGACCATCCCGGAGAAAGTCGGATCAAGACGTCCGGACCATATTTAGGATCGTATCCCACATTCAGTGCGTCCGTTTCGGGTGTTGTGGGGGATAGTATCTCGCTGCGGGTGAATGTCTGTTCCACACCGCTCATCTGCGCCAGAAACTGGCGAGCGTCGTTGGCGATGCTTATAGGGTCGAGGTTGCGGGCCTCGAGCGCTTTATGGTCAAGGTAGAGGTTGCCGTTGCGCAACGAGGAGATGTACTCGCCGTTGCCGTGGCGCGCCACAAGATAAGAGTTGAGGAGCGATTTCGCGCGTCTGAGCGAGAACTCTCCGCCGGGAATGCGGAATCGTTTGTCTTCGGTGGCCACTGCGTCATAATAGCCTGTGGATGTAAGCCAGATCACGGCGTTTTCTTTGCCGCAGTATTTGTCCACGGCATCGATAAGACGGCCTATCTGAGTGTCGAGACGCAGGTAGGCGTCGGTGCTTTCAGCCTCTCCGTCGCCGAGCGAATATTTATAAGGGGCCACTGTGTAGGCCACATTCACCATTCCCTGACCGGAAGGATCGGCGGGCAGGCTGTTGATAAGCTCAATCGCCATGTCCGTCACGGCCTGGTTGCCGCCTGGAGTCAAGGCGATCTTTCGGTAAACGTCTCTGTCTCCGCGCGAGAACTTATAGTCGAACAGGCGCCCTTTGGCAAGATTCCCTTTAAGTCTGGCGGTCTCGGCGAGCGGACGCCACAGCATAGTGTCCACACGGTGAATCACCGCGTTGCGGGAGTTGACGCGCTGGGCTGCGGTGTTCAGAGGTCCGTAATAATTGGAGGTGGCCCAATAACCTGATGTATTGTTGAGCCATATTGCATTGTCGGCGGTATGGCCGGCGAGTATCACCGCCTGCTGAGGGTCTGCTGCCACTGAGTAGATGGTGGCTTTGCCGTCGCTCGCTATTGCCAGTTCGTCGGCGATGGTTGACAGACGAAGGGCCTCCGGGGTAAAGGAATCGTTGCTGATCGCGCCGGTGGAGCCGGGTTTCGCCAGCGGAGGACGCATGGCGTGGATCTCGCTGTCGTAAACCATTGCCCGTGTATGGCAAAGGAGAAAATGTTCGTGATTGGTTGTATGTAATCGACCATGTTCGGGGCATTGATCTTATTTTTCACAAAGGTAAAATAGCAGAGACATATAATATTGGTGGATTCAATGGTATAAGTTTTTCAGGAAATTGGTAAGGGCCATAATTATTGGAACAATTCGT
>USIY01000070.1 GCA_900554845.1 uncultured Bacteroidales bacterium
GCCTTGAACTCCTCCTCAGTCTCGGCAAACTCATAAGGTGACGTGGGAAGTTTCAGCTCCTCGGCGGCAAGTTTGCGTATCTCGCGGCGGTTCATGGTTATATATGTGGCGCGGGCGGTGGGAACCACGTTCCAGCCCTCTTTCTCCAACGCCAGCAGTGTCTGAGTGGCGATGGCCTCGATTTCAGGAATGATGTAGTCCGGTTTCTCCTCTTCCACAATCTTGCGGAGTGTCTCGCCGTCGAGCATGGAGAATACGTACGACTTGTCCGCCACATGCATGGCCGGGGCGTCGGCGTATTTGTCGCATGCCACCACTGTCAGTCCATAACGCTGAAGTTCAATCACAACTTCCTTTCCGAGCTCGCCGCTGCCAAGAAGCATCGCCTTGCGGCCCGTGGCGCTTCCGGGGGTCCCTATCTCAACCATTGTAACTGTTTTATCGTTAATTAAAAGAAAGATCTGTTAATCTATCGGAAATTTTATGCAAAATTACTCATAATATATATATTGTGCAAAACCCGGTACGATTTTCGGCAAAATTTTCTTTCTCCGCAGTCGTTAACTCATAGAAGTCGTTTAAACTAATTTACGTTTCAAAAGTTCAAACAACAACTTCAGTACTATAACCCTAATAGCCCAAGAAAAAAAAATCTGACAATGATACAAGAATCGAAAGCGGGCCGTTACCACGGCATCTTGTTCATGGCGCTGTTCGCATGCGCCGCATGTTTCATAGGGGAATGGAACATTCTTAAAGCCATCAGTTTCTCTCCGTTGATCATAGGCATCATCCTCGGCATGATCTATGCCAATTCATTGCGCAACAACCTTCCCGAGACCTGGGGTCCGGGCATAAAGTTCTGCTCCAAGACCATCCTTCGGCTCGGCATCATCCTCTACGGTTTCCGCCTGACGTTCCAGGATGTGGTTCTGGTAGGAGTTCCCGGCATCACCATCGACGCCATAATCGTCACGGTGACGATTTTGGGAGGCGTCCTGATAGGCAAATGGCTGAAGATGGACAGCGACATCGCGCTGCTCACCTCCATCGGCTCAGGAATATGCGGAGCCGCGGCGGTGCTCGGAGCCGAAGCCACCATAAAGACCCAGTCCTATAAAACCGCCGTCGCAGTGGCGACAGTGGTAATCTTCGGAACTCTCTCTATGTTCCTTTATCCCATCGGCTACCGGATGGGCATCATCGACCTCACGCCCGAACAGATGGGAATCTTCTCGGGCGCCACGCTGCATGAAGTTGCCCACGCCGTCGGCGCCGGCAACGCCATGGGCGAGGAAATCTCCAATACGGCAATCATCGTAAAGATGATCCGCGTGATGCTGCTTGTGCCAGTGCTCCTCATCTTAGGATGGTGGGTGGCCATGAAAGCAAAAAAACAGGGCGGCACAGCCGGAAAGGCCAAGGTCCAGGTTCCCTGGTTCGCAGTATGGTTCCTCGTGGTGATAGGATTCAATTCGTTCAATCTGCTGCCGCTGCAAGTTGTGGACTGGATCAACCAGTTCGACACTTTCCTGCTGACCATGGCAATGGCCGCATTGGGCGCCGAAACAAGCTTCGACAAATTCAAACAGGCAGGTGTAAAACCTTTCCTTCTGGCCGGAATCCTTTATGTCTGGCTGCTGGCCGGAGGATACATCCTCGCGAAATATCTCACGCCGGTACTTGCATAATCAAGACAAGACCACGACCGCTCATGGTCCGCGTCCCTTTGGCTCCATAGTCGTCCGGGCGCGGACTTTCCATTTATGTCCATAACCCCGATTAAGCCTCAATTAATGGCCCTGCGGACCGAATATGCAAAAAATATTTGCAAATTACGCATTTTTTTAATACTTTTGTCAAATGTTACTGTTTTGCATGGATTATAAATAACAAGGCATCTATTTCATAATCTTTCAATTCGGTCTCACTACACGCTTTTTAATCCCGGCTCAACACATCCGGGAATCTGAATCGCAATAACACAAACAACAATTAATAACTTCCTAAACAACTGAGTATGAAGAAAACATTACTATTATCGGCCGCCGTGCTCATGGCATCGACGCCGATGTTCGCTGAGTTTTCGGTGCAGCAGCTCGACAACGCTCCTTTCATGGGCATCTCCGCGAACGGAAAGTACAGCATTTTCACGATCGACGGCATTATGTTGGGAGTGGTCAATCTGGAAGACATGAGCGGCGACATCTACATGGACGAGCGCGGCTCCGATTATTATCAGAACGAGTATCTTCCCGGTTACGGCACATGCGTGGCCAATGACGGCACCGCAGTCGGCAACGCCGTTTTGTACGAACCCACCAGCGAGACCACTTACTCCACGACCGACAACGCCGTGGTCTACAAAAACGGAGAGCTGACCGTTCTTCCCTCTCCCCGTCCCGACCTGTTCAATATGGCGCATGCCATCACACCCGACGGCAGTGTGATCTGCGGTAATGTCGGCAACGACAACTTCGGTCTGGACTCTAAGAAAATCATGATGGTTCCCGCCGTATGGTACCGCAACGCCGACGGCGGATATGACGATCCCATCGTCCTGCCTCATCCCGAGACCGACTTCCTTGGTGGCGTACCCCAGTATGTTACCGCCAACGCCATCAGCGCCGACGGCAACACTGTGGCCGGCACAATCACCGCCACCTCCGGTTTCTGGGTGTATCCCATCGTCTATAAGCGCGACGCAAGCGGCAAATGGAGCTACTCGCTCCCCTCGCTGAATCTCTTCTACACTCATCCCGAAGTGCAAGTGCCTGAGAATCCGGGTGAATATCCCGATATGAAGGATTATATTTCCGAGGAAGGGCAGGCCGCTTACGATGCAGCTCTGGCCGAATGGCAGGCCGCAGGCGGGACTTATCCCGTTCTTGAGGACTTCATGACCGACGAAGAGAAAGCCGCATATCAGGCCGCATGCACAAAGTACATGGCTGACAAGGCCGCTTACGATGAAGCGGTGGACGCCGCGACCGCAGGAAGCATCACTCTGACATTCAACAACGTGGTCCTGTCGCCCGACGGCAAGCAGTTCTCATCCACTTACGTGCCCGACTCAGGTTTTGGTCCTCTTAAACCCGGTAAACTGAGTCCGAAACATTCTCCTTTCATGAAGAAGGGAACACGTGAGGGCGAGACAACCGATTACACCGTCAGCACCGTTTTCGTGTTCAATCTCGATGACGACACCTACAAGACCTATTCCTGCGAAAATGGCGTGAACGTAACCTGCGCCGCCAACAACGGCATCCTCGTGGGTTATTCAAGCGATATCTACACCCCGATCGCATATGTGATGGATCCCGCAAAGGGTGTGGCTCCGATGCAGGAGTACTATAAGGAATCCTGCCCCGCCATGTCGACCTGGATTAATGAGAACATGAATTATCTGATTGAAACCATGGATTGGGATACCGGCGAGACCATCACTGAAGAAAAATTGATCAGCGGCATTCCTTTCTGCACTCCCGACATGCAGACCGTTACGACATATGCCTTTAATTCGTTTGACCTTTCAAGCGATTCTTATTACTTCGGATATGTGTTCCAGGGTCTGCCCGAGGTCAAGCCGTCCGGTGTAAAGGATGTTCTGGCCAAGGGATCACTGCTTAAGGTGCAGCGTGGCGGAATCATCAACGTAGACGGCAACGCTTACATTGAGGTATTCACCACCGAAGGCAGCAAGGTATTCTCCGGCAATGCCTCCGGATCTGTCAACACAGGTTTGCGCAGCGGTGTTTACGTGGTTCGCGCCAAGTTCGCCGACGGAAAGACAAGCGTCTGCAAAGCTATGTTCTGATTCTAAGAACCACATCTTACAATACCGGCCCGGGATGTTTGTCCCGGGCTGTTTTATTTTTATCGGATGGAGGACAACACTACTTTATTCCGAGGTCACATCTAACATATTTCACTAAGTATCATCCGTATACATAAACAGAGAAATAATAAGACTCTACATTTCCGAAATTATTATAGGAATAAGAGTCGAATATTGTTAAATTTGCATCCGACATATAAACCATAAGAAACTCCCGGCAGTATGCAGACAAAAAGAATCTTATTGAACCTTGGGGCACAAATTTTGCTTGCGGGAACAGCAATGGCAAGCACTCAGAACGGCACGGCGCACCCGGCGTCGACAATCATATCGGGAAACGCCCGGTTCACCGTGCTGACACCCCGTATGATCAGAATAGAGTACAGCGACAGCGGCAAGTTCGAAGACCGTCCCACCTTCGCCGTATTAAACAGGGAATTTGAAGGCACACCGGCATTCCGCGTAAAGGAAAACGAAGAATACCTTGAAATAGACACCGACAGTCTTCTTCTGAAATACCGAAAGGGAACTTCCATCAAGAGCAATGTGAAGAGTAAAGACCTGTCCGTGACCATGACTCTTGCCGGCCAACCAGTGACATGGCATCCTGGAATGGAGGATAATTTGAATCTCAAAGGAACTTGCCGGACTCTCGACGGCAGCAACGGCGACAACAAGCGATCGGAGCTGGAGCAGGGAGTAATCTCGCGCAGCGGCTGGGCAGTTATCGACGACTCCCCCTCCACTCTACGTGCCGACGGAAGCAGGTCATTTGCCTTTGTCAACGACAGCACACTCGGCTACGACTGGTGGTCGGAACGCAACGACAAGAACGCTACTGATTTATATTTTATGGGGTACGGTCATGACTATCGCGGCGCTCTGAAAGATTTCACCAAGCTTTCGGGAAAGATTCCATTGCCCCCCAAATATGTGTTCGGCTATTGGTACAGCAAATATGCCTCCTATTCCGCGGATGATTACCGCATGATCATGGAGAGCCTCGAAAAGAACGACATACCGGCCGACGTCATTATTCTTGACATGGACTGGCATTGGAACGGCGACGCAGGATGCAATTCCGAAGGACGCGGAGGCTGGACCGGATGGTCGTGGAACACATCGCTGATCCCCGACCCTGAAAAGCTTCTGGACGACATCCATAAAAAGGGATATCGCCTTTCCCTTAACCTCCATCCCGCCGACGGTGTGGACAGCGTGGAGTCGCCCCGATATTACGCTGAAATCACAAAAGATCTGAACGGACGTTACAATAAAGATGCCAGGATTCCTTGGAACATCGACTACCCCGACTTCACGAAAAGTTTTTTCAACCGCATTATCCGCGACCATGAAAAGGAGGGTGTGGATTTCTGGTGGCTGGACTGGCAACAGCATCTTACAAGCGACAATACACCGGGACTCGGGGAGACATTCTGGAACAATCATGTCTTCTTCAACGACATGAAGCACAACAGGCCCGACCGCAGGCCCGTCATATTCCATCGGTGGGGAGGTCTGGGATGCCACAGATATCAAATTGGATTCTCCGGCGACGCGTTGATCAATTTCCCGACTCTTGCGTTTCAACCTTATTTCACTTCCACTGCCTCCAACGTGGGTTACGCTTATTGGGGGCATGATCTCGGAGGACATGCGTTCACTGACGTCGAGACCGTAAACGATCCTGAACTGGTGCTGCGCTGGATTCAGTTCGGAGTATTCACTCCCATATTCCGCACTCACGCCACGAAGGACGACCGCATAGAACGCAGAATATGGAAATTCGACAACTTCCCCTCCATGAGAGAGGCGGTGAGACTCAGGTACAGCCTTTTCCCATACATTTACACTATGGCCCGTAAAACTTACGACACCGGTATTGGATTATGCCGCCCATTGTATTACGATTATCCTGAGATCAACGCGGCATATGCGCATGAAGATGAGTATATGTTCGGCGACGATATTCTTGTGGCACCTATTGTGGAACCTTCCCGCGAAGGAGTGTCGGCCAGAACCATATGGTTCCCGGAAGGCAAATGGTGGGACGCAAGCCGTTCGGCCGTTGTTGAAGGAAGCGGGGAGAAAAAATTGGAGTACACTGTCGAGCAGATCCCCTATTTCTTCAAAGCCGGGCCCGTCATACCTTTTTATCCGGGAACTGTGCGGCACGTCACTGACCAGCCTTCCCAAATAATACTGAATGCCGTTGCCGGTGCTTCAGGATCATCCGAATTTTACGAGGATCAGGGTGACAACGCCGACTATGAGGAAAGATATGCCGTGACGAGATTCGAACATATCTCGGATAAGGCAAAAGGGCACGAGACTTTCGTAATCCAACCACGCGAAGGCGACGATTCCGGCCTGCCGGCCCAAAGGGCTTGGGAATTGAATGTGTTCGACATCGACAAGCCAAATTATCTGAAACTCGACGGCAAGAAACTTCCCGACAAGAGCTGGAAATATGATGCCGGTTCGCGGACTCTGGTCGTGACAATGGACACCGCTCCATGTTCCAAGAGCCGCAGAGTGGAAATTTTTCACCCTTAATATGTTTTGATGCAATATGTTTTGATGCAAAATTAAAAATGATTAATTTTGCATATGGACAATATTTTGCGGAGAATAATAGCGATAATTGTTTGTGGCATTCTTGGCACTGCAGCATCAGTAAGGTGTTTCGGCGCGAATGCCACAGACTCTTTATTGAAGATTCTTGACCACAAGATAGAGAACCGTCCAGAGTATATAGCCCTGAAGGAAAAACGTCTTGCCGAACTACGGAAAGACATTTTTCAGGTGTCAGATTCCACTGAACGCTTCCACAAACTCGGAGCGCTTCTCGATGAGTATGCCTCTTTCAACACAGACTCCTCCATACGGATATGCCGTGAAAGGGATATCCTGGCCTCACGTATCGGCAACAGGGACCTTATGGTACATGCCCGTCTCAGCATGGCCAATATTCTCGTTAACGCCGGACAATATCCCGAATCCCTTGCCATAGTGGATTCAATTCCACGTTCGCATATTCCCGAATATCTGCGGCCGTTCTATTATCACATCAAGCGGACATTGTACGGCTATATGGCGGATTATGCCGTACGGGAAGAGGACAAAAGGCATTATTCCGAACTCACTTCACAGTACCGCGACTCCCTGATATCAGTAAATGAGGAGGGAACGATCTACAAAATCCTGATACTCGCCGACAAGCTGAACAACAACGGGAAGCCCGACGAGGCCAAATCCATTCTTGAGCAGTGGCTCTCCGCCCATGGCTCTGAAGACACCCATAACCGCGCCATCATGGCCTACACGCTGTCGGAGGCCTATCGTCGCTTAGGTCTTAGGAAAGAACAGAAACGGGAGCTTGCCATCGCCGCAATAGCCGATATGGAATCGGCCGTGCGTGAGTACGTGGCGCTCAGGCAGCTTGCCGTGATGCTCTATGAAGACGGCGATATAGAACGGGCTTACAAGTATTTGAAACAAAGCATGAACGATGCCACATTATGCAACGCGCGGCTGCGCCAGGTGGAAATCAACCATGTGTTCCCGATAGTGAACGACCTCTATCTAAATAAGATCAAAGCCCAGCAGCGCAGACTCCGGCTATATTTAATCATCATATCCTTGCTTGCGGTCGCGGCCGTCACGGCCTACATAATCGCCGTCAAGCAGATGCGGAACGCCAGACGCGCACGTCAAGGACTGGCCGATGCAAACGAGCGCCTTGTCCTGATGAACGACGAACTCAAGGATGTGATCGGGAAACTCAGGGATGTCAACAGAGAACTGGAAGAAGCCTCCGGACTTAAAGTGGAATACATCGGAGAATATATGAGCCAGTGTTCGGCATATATCGACAAACTCGACAGCCTGAGCAAGAAAATCAACAACCGACTTTCCACCGGTTCCATCGAGAAAACCAAAGAACTTCTCAAGCGGGATATCGTTGAACAGGAAATAAAAGCGTTTTACGAACATTTCGACATTACTTTCCTGCGGCTTTTCCCCACTTTCGTGGAAGATTTCAACGAACTGCTTGAACCGGACAAGAGGATTGTTCCCAAAACTTCGGGACGTCTCAACACCGAGCTGAGGATATTCGCGCTGATAAGGCTCGGTGTAAACGACAGCGGAAAGATAGCTCGCTTCCTGCGTTACTCCGTCACCACCATCTACAATTACCGCACAAAAGTGCGTAACAAAGCCGCGGGCGACCGGGACGAGCTGGAGAAAAAACTGATGCTGATCGGCTCGTCAAAAAGCATTCCCGGAGACTCCGAATGACATGGATTCCCGGTAAAATCCACGTTACGGATCCCTATAAGATCTATATTTTATTCGGCCCACAGAAAGTGCAATCGTCTGAATTTCAGAGATTGCACTTTTTAATTTCCTTTAATCCGTCTACTTTGTTGCTCACACCTGTTTCAAGATCTCGGACGAGGCTGTAATTTAGCGGTCGACAACTCATGAAACATACATAATCCACTCAATCCCCAGGATTGAATCACTTATCAAAATCTATATCATGTATCTAAAAAAATCCAGAAGGTTACTTTCGGTCGTGATTGCGATGGTCATCACGATGCTGGGCGCCAAAGCCCAGCAAGTGCCGGTGACAGGCACCATAACCGACACCGCCGGCGAACCGTTGCCTGGCGTCACAGTGATTGTATCGGGCACAGCCAACGGCACAGCCAGCGATCTCGATGGAAACTATTCCATCGCCGCCCCGGCACAGGGCACGCTGCAGTTCTCCTATATAGGATACAAGACCCAGAGCGTGCAGATCAACGGACGTACCAACATCAACGTAACGATGCAGGAGGATTCCGACATGCTCGACGAGCTTGTGGTGGTAGGCTACGGCCAGATGAAAAAATCCGACCTAACGGGGGCCGTGGGCTCACTGGCGGGAGGAGACATTAAGGATGCTCCTGTCAACAATCTGGGCTCCGCCATTCAAGGCCGAATAGCCGGTGTGCAGATCATCGACTCCTCCAAGCCCGGCGACAACGTAAACATCAAGATTCGCGGTCTGGGGTCCATCAACAACTGCGATCCTCTGATCGTGATAGACGGCGTGCCGACGGATTTAGGTCTGAACGCTATCAACATGCAGGACGTGGAACGACTTGACGTGCTTAAGGACGCCTCAGCCACGGCCATCTACGGTTCCCGGGGCGCCAACGGCGTTGTGCTCATCACAACGCGGCGCGGATCCACCGGCTCGGCAAAAATAGCCGTCAACGCCAATGTGGCATTCCAGACAGCGTCCAAGAAGCTCGATCTGCTCGACTCCCCGGGATACGCGGCCCTCAACAACGATATGATGACAGCGTCGGGCCGAAACACAAACCCCGACTGGGCCGACCCCTCCTCCCTTAAACTCACCACAAGATGGGTGGACGAACTCCTCCAGACCGGGGTGATGCAGAACTACAACGTAAACTTTTCCGGAGGCTCCGACAACGCCCATTATTATCTGTCGGCGGGTTTCCTCGACCAGTCCGGTATCGTAAAAGGAGTGAATTACCGCCGTTTCACTCTGCAGCTCAACAACGACGCCCGTCTCAAACCGTGGTTCAAGTTGTCCAACAATCTTCTCTTCTCCGCCGACATGAAGCGCTCCGGCTCATACAATATGATTGATGCGATGCATGCCTTGCCCGTCTTCCCCGTGCGTGACGAAGACGG
>USIY01000071.1 GCA_900554845.1 uncultured Bacteroidales bacterium
AAAACATCTCAAAAATCTTCTCAAAATCCTTTGAAAATAAATTTAAACAGTTTCTCAGTTGCTTCGCGGTTGCTTATAGAATACAGTTTGCTCGGTAACAGATATTTTAGTAATTTTGCAATTAATATGAGATTTGACGAAATATTGACTAACGATTCCGTATTGGACGGATTGTGGGACATGCATTTCGACGAATGCACACCCATTCAAGAAAAGACGATTCCGCCGGTTTTGGAAGGTCGAGACGTACTGGCATGTGCCCAGACAGGCACGGGCAAGACGGCGGCCTATCTGTTGCCCGTGATTAATGAGCTCGCCGAGGGAGGCTTCCCGGAGAACGCGGTGAATTGCGTTGTGATGGCCCCCACGCGTGAACTCGCGCAACAGATTGACCGACAGTTGCAAGGGTTCGCATATTTCATGCCCGTAAGCAGTATAGCGGTGTACGGCGGTACGGACGGATTCACCTACGACCAGCAACGGAAGTCGCTTAAAATGGGAGCCGACGTGGTGATAGCCACCCCCGGGCGTCTGCTGGCGCATCTCAGCATGGGGTATGTGGATTTGTCAAAAGTCTCGTTCTTTATCCTTGACGAGGCCGACCGAATGCTTGACATGGGATTCTACGACGACATAATGCAGATATTTTCCCATATGCCGCAGGAAACACAAGTCCTGATGTTCTCGGCCACAATGCCTCCGAAAATCCAGCAATTGGCCAAAAAGATACTGAAGAATCCTGTGGAAATCAAGCTGTCAGTGTCAAAGCCGGCTGAGAAAATCCGGCAGTCTGCCTACATATGCTATGAAACGCAGAAAATGCCGCTGCTGAAAAAGATATTCAAGGAGCAGCCGCCGCAACGAGTGATTGTCTTCTCCGGATCGAAGCTGAAAGTCAAGAATCTGGCGCGGGAGTTCCGCAGGATGCCGTTCAAAGTGGCGGAGATGCATTCCGACCTTGACCAGACGGCACGCGACAACGTGATGCTGGATTTCAAGGCCGGGAAGACACAGGTGATCATAGCCACTGACATTCTGTCGCGAGGTATAGACATCGACGACATAGAGATGGTCGTAAATTACGATGTTCCCCATGATCCGGAGGATTACATACACCGCATCGGGCGCACGGCCCGCGCCAACCGCGACGGGCGAGCCGTGACTTTCATCGCCCCCGAAGAAGCCTTCAGGCTCAGGCGAATTGAAAAACTTCTTGAAAAGGAAGTGCCCCGGGCCGAAGTGCCGCAGGAATTCGGAGACGCACCTGTATTGAAAGAGAACAACGACCGGAAGAAAAGCCGCGGCCGGGGACGAAAAGACCGCGGTCGTAACAATAACCGCGGTCGTTCACGTAATAAATCCAACAGTAAGGGCCCGAATGCCGTCGATCAGTCGGCCAGTTCGTCGAGCAAAGCGAAGTCAAGGACTTCCAAAGCCGATCCGACATAATGGAACGTGATCCCTTCCAGATATTGCGAAGGGATCTCCTCCACATCCTTACGGTTCTGTTCGCAGAGCACGACATCCTGGATCCCGGCGCGTTTCGCGGCCAGGACTTTTTCTTTTATACCGCCCACTGGCAACACTTTGCCGCGCAATGTAAGCTCGCCTGTCATGGCCAGCTTGGCACGGACTTTACGGTTCGAAAGCGCAGAGGCTATTGACGTCAGCATGGTTATGCCCGCCGAAGGGCCGTCCTTGGGAATGGCTCCTTCCGGCACATGGATATGCAGCTCGTGCCCTTCGAATACCTTGGGGTCGATCTTGAACTTTTCTGCATGGGCCTTTAGATATCCCAACGCCAGGACAGCCGACTCCTTCATCACGTCGCCGAGATTGCCGGTCAAAGTAAGCTTGAAATCTTTGGCGGGAGCCACCGACGATTCAATAAACAGGATCTCGCCGCCGGCCTGTGTCCAGGCGAGGCCGGTCACAACTCCAGCCACGTCGTTGTTCTCATATTTATCGGGATAATTTGACTGCTTGCCGAGCAGTTCACGTACATCATCAACGCTGATGTCATGGCTGAAATCCGTCCCAGACACTTTCTTTCGGGCGAGTTTGCGGAGAATTTCGGCTATGCGCTTCTCAAGCTGGCGCACTCCGCTCTCGCGTGTGTAGAAAGTGATTATCTCATGCAGGGCTGGATCGCTGAAGGCGATCTCGTCTTTCTCGAAACCGTGGCGCTCCAGATTTCTGGGCACGAGGTGACGCTTGGCGATCTCCACTTTCTCATCCTCGACGTATCCGCCTATGTCGATCACCTCCATACGGTCCAGCAGAGGGGCCGACACAGGATCCAGAGAGTTGGCGGTGGCGATGAACAATATGTTCGACAAATCGTAGTCATGGTCGATGTAATTGTCATGAAACCGGTTGTTCTGTTCCGGGTCGAGGACCTCGAGCAGCGCGGTCTGGGGATCTCCCTTGTAATCGGCGCCGAGTTTGTCAATTTCATCCAGCACCATCACGGGATCGGAAGTCCCGCACTTTTCCAGGGCGGAGATTATGCGTCCTGGCATCGCGCCGAGATATGTTCGACGGTGACCCCGGATTTCGGCTTCGTCATGCACACCGCCAAGAGCCACGCGTACATATTTGCGTCCGAGAGCTTCGGCCACGGACTTGCCCAGACTGGTCTTGCCGACGCCGGGAGGACCCACAAGACAGAGAATCGGCGCCTTGGTGTCGCGGCGAAGTTTGAGCACGGCCATCTGCTCCACTATACGCTCCTTCACTTTATCAAGGGCGTAATGGTCGCGGTTCAGGATGTCCTCCACATTCCGCAGCTCAAAGTCGGAGTTGTCGCAATGGTCCCAGGGCAGGTTGAGGAACGTGTCAAGATACTGGTATTGCATGGCGTACTCCGGCGAATTTGAGGCGTATCGGAGCAGCTTGCGCATCTCCTTGTCGAACGCCGCCCTCGTGTCGTCGGACCAATTCTTGGCATCGGCGCGCTGACGTAGTTCCTCGTCGTCGTTCTCGTCGACCTCGATGTTCATTTCCTGCTGCATGTTTCGAATCTGCGTGCGCAGGAATTCCGTCTTCTGTTTCTCGGTGATCTGCTGCATGGTGCGGCGCTGTACCTCCTCGCGGAGCTTCAGCTTCTGCATATGCTCGGAAAGAATGGTCAGCAGTCGTTCGCGCCGGCTCTGAAGATCTATGTCCTTCAGCAGTTCCTCGCGTTCTTTGGACGTGGCGGGGGAGTTGAGTGTCATGAACGACAGCTGCTCGAGCGACTTGTCGGGGATAGTCTTCAGATTCTCGCGCAAATCTTTCTGTGCGTCCGGCACGAGGAAGTTGATCAGAGCATCGAAGAGCTCGTTGAGAAGCTGAGCTACCTGTTCCTGCTCGAGATTGTCTACGATGGGTATCAGGTCAGATTCCTGAACGGAGGCGACGGCAAGATCGCCGGCCCATGAACCCATGTTCACTACGCCCTGGAATCCGCATTGCACGTGGTACTCGGCTTCGGAGTTTTCGGACGCCGCACGCACCTGCATAGGGAGACCCACCACACCGCGGCATCCTTTGAAACGGCTGGCCACGATTTCATTCTGCATGTCGTCGGCGAATTCCGATTCGGGAATCATGAAGATGGGCTGATGGTTCTCGATGGCGTTCTTGAGCACGTCCCGCTGATAGTCGGACAGCGGGGACAACGACATGAGCGCATACGGCACGGGCACTTGTTCGTCGATCATCGGAAGGATGAGCATCGATGAACACTTAATAGGCACATGGTATAATTTTTGGCCGGCATAAAGCGGATGGGGGCTGTTGATGTCGTCCAGAATCTGGTTCACGTTCTTTTTGTTCATTTGTCAGTAAGCAGATGAGTTGCAAAATTACAAAAAATCTTGTTAACGGCCGTAATGATATGAAAAATAAATTTCGTTCGTTAATTATGATGTATGCAGAGAGGAGTATTCAAATTCAAACAATTTTCGTGCCAACATTTCGGCAGCTCCATGCGCATAGGTGTGGACGCGGTTCTTCTTGGCGCGTGGGCCACGGTGGATGGCGCCCGGATCCTGGATGTAGGGACCGGCTGCGGTGTGATCGCGCTGATGTGCGCCCAGAGGAATGATACGGCGATTGTGGACGCCGTGGAAACCGACGCGACTTCGGTGGAGGAAGCCGGAATTAACTTCAATTCGTCGCCGTGGGGGCACAGACTCAACGTATTTCATGAGAACTATCTGAGTTTTAATCCTGCATATAAATACGACCGAATAGTCTCCAACCCTCCATATTTCGACTCGGGAGTGGATTCGGAGGCATCAGTGCGCATGCACGCCCGGCATGAGGGAGATCTGTCACCGATATCATTGCTGCGTCATGGACTTGATCTTCTTGAACCCGACGGGAGTGTGTCGATGGTCATTCCATACCTGCGGGCGGAAACAATCATAGAACAAGCGCGAGACATAGGGTTCTTCCTTATACGCCGTCTTGATATATCCGGACACGCCGCCGCCGATGTGAAACGTTGTCTGTTGGAATTCAGTCAGGATTCAAGGAGTGTGTGCAAAACTGGAAGTCTGGCCCTGGAGATAGCTCCGACGGTGCCTACTCCGGAATACAGAGAATTATGTAAAGATTTTTACCTTTATTTTTGACAACCTGTGATAAAAACTAAATTGACCGCTCTCATGGCCACGGCCATGTTATCAGCGTTCGCGGCCCAGTCCGCCGCTCCGTCGGGAACAGTGCCGACGATATATATAAGCACCGCGAACAAGGTCCCAGTGACATCGAAAGATGTATATCTTGACGCCACATATTATCTCGAAGACAATGGATTCGAGGGTGTGGAGTCCTTGGGAAGTGAATCCAAACAGTTGCCCCTTACTATAAAAGGACGAGGGAATTATACATGGACCGGTTTCGACAAGAAACCGTATAAATTGAAATTAGACAAGAAGACCGAGATCATGGGTATGGGCAAGAACAAGCATTTCGCTCTGCTGGCCCATGCTGACGACGATTTGGCCTTCATGCGCAATGTGGCTGGTCTGGAGTTGAGCAGAAGAATGAATCTGGTGTTCACTCCGGCCGACGCTCCTGTAGAGGTGGTGCTTAACGGGGAGTATTTTGGACTTTATTTTTTTACGGAAACGATCCGTGTCGACGGCAACCGCGTGGACATTACCGAGCAGGATGACAATGCCGTGGAGAATGTCGAGGGGGGATGGCTTGTGGAGATCGACAATTACTCTGACGATCCTCATGTTTCCATTGTGGAAGGCAATGGTCAGCCTATAATCTTTACGTACAAAAGTCCTGAAGTCCTGTCGCCGGAACAGGAGGGTTATCTGCGGAGTCAGATGACGGCTTTGAACGTCGCCATATATGCCGCCGACAAAAATGCCTCCGAAAATCTTGAGGGTCTTCTTGATATGGAGTCGGCGGCACGGTTCTATGTAGTGCAGGAGCTGATGGACGACTGCGAGTCATACCATGGATCCTGCTATCTTTATAAGGAGCGTGGAGAAGGTGAGAAATGGAAGTTCGGTCCCGTATGGGACTTCGGAAATGCGTTCAGGCGCGGTGATAAGAACAGATTCATATGGCAAGATCCCCAGTTCAACCAGACGTGGATAGGGGAGCTGTATAAGTTTCCTGTGTTTCAGGAGAAGGTGAAGGCCGTGTGGAAAGAGTTTTGCGACAACGGTTACGAAGGTCTGTCGGAGTATATAAGGGACTGCGCCGACGACATAAAGGAGGCCGCTACGTCGAATTTTGAAAAATGGCCGCAATATGGAAACGGGGATATATGCGCAGGAAGCGAGTCAATGTTGGCCAACCTTAAGGAATCTGTGAAATGGCTTGGCAAGCAATGGGGATATCTGCCGCAGACAGGTGAACCGATTGAGCAGGTGTACATACGCGGTACTTTCAATTCCTGGAGCACTTCGACGCCGATGTCATGGATCAACGGCAAATGGGAATATCCGTCGATTGATTTTTCGGGGGAATTTAAAATAGCTTCCGCGGATTGGTCGGCTGTGGACTTGGGAGCCGGTAGCTTCGGGGACTCACCGGTAGCGGAAGTTAAATATGTATTGGCGCCGAAAGGCCAGAATATCAATATGGCAGCGTCTAATTATGGAAAGCGGATGATAGTGGATCCGTCGGACAATACATTGCTTATAACGGACAATACTGAGATAGACTTTATCGTGTCGGATGACGACGTACTGGATACCGAGATCTATACTATCGAGGGGCAGCGTGTCTCGTCTATGGATACGAAAGGCATATATATTCTGCGCCGGGGATCGGAAACCGTCAAGGTAATGAAATGAACCGCTGTCTGTCTTGACAGAATACAGTATTAATGGTAAGCGCCCCAAAAGTTTAGAATGACTTTTGGGGCGCGTTCCGTCTGCGGAAGTTTAGATCAGGCCGGTGTCCATTTGCAACGGACCGGAGAGACGATAGCTCCCTCTTTCTTGAGTTGGGCAAATACCTTGTCCACAACTTTCTTATCCAGACCTGTCAGCTCGGCAACCTTTCCGGCGTTCACAGGTTCGCCAGCTTTACGCATGGCCTCCAATACAACATTTTTCTCGTCCATAATTATATTGTTTTTGTTCTATTAACAAGAAATCGTGGTTCTATGTTTGATATTTCATGCAATGATTCACTTCAACAAATGGAATGCGTATTCTCTGTATTTACATGTCCAAAAATTACCGGTCTTCGTGTCGAACACATAGAACCAGGAATGACCGTTGTTGGACAGAGACTTGAACGTAAAACGCCCATCGTACGATTCCGATTCAGACGGGTAATCGATACCGGTGTAATCATTGATTTTTGCCTTTTCGGGATTCCAATGGTCTTTGTATTCCCATAAACGCCCGGTTCTTGTGTCGAATTTGTAGCCATCCTCACAATGCGAGTCATCGTCCACAAAAATATACCGAGTAGGTACAAGATTGACACTCGTTGGCCCCTCCCCATATCCTGCTGACGCACCAAGGCACATCAGTAAGCCAACTAATAAACATTTAAACTTTCCCATATTGCATATGTAATTTCAAAACTATATAAACTGTTTTAAGTTGGTTAGTGTCACTAACCAACTCATATACTTGTTTATGATGTTTAGTCTTAAGATACTTCCTCTCTCATTGTTCCAGGCGGCACGCACTTCGCGGTCGTCGAAGAATCGTATCGATATTTTCTGAATTTCGCTCATGTTATATAGAGTAGTGGCTAATACATCAGCGGTTTTTTCTCATTCTTTTTCCAGCCGGCACGGTATTCTTTGTCGGTAAAGAATACTTTCAGATCGGACTGATACTCTCTGTCAACGAAGAAAACTTTCTTATCAGCCCGATATGGCTTATCGGTAATGAACCAGATACCTTTATTCTCTTCTTTCTTGGCACGATACTCCTTGTCGGTCCTGTACACAACAAGATCAGCCTTATACTCAGCATCCACCACGAAGACCTTCACATCAGCCTGATACTCATGATCAACAGAATATATTTTCTGAGCTGACAGACTAAAATTACCTAAGATTAAGATTGTCGCTATTATTAAGACTATTCTAGTCATAACACATTACATTTAATTCGCATTCAAGTTCTTTACTTCGATAAGTTCCTCTTGAAGAACATCAAGGCGTTCTTGCAATTTAGTCCGTGTTTCTATGGCTTTTTTCTCATCGGAATTGGCATAGTGCAAATCAATCATGGCTTGCTTAGTCAATGTCTCTTCAGCTTCCAATGACTGCTGAATCTTGTTTGCCTGTTCAATCTTGGCGGATTCTTCATCAATCTGTCGTTTGACATTTGAAATTTGCCATTCAATCAATTTCGGAAGGGCAATCGAGACTTTCTCTGAGTCAAATACCATAGCGATTGACATATCATCCTGGCTACCGATCTTGCTGAGCTGAGGCAATGTTGTCTCAATCTCAGTAAGGGTCGCTTCAATTCCGGACTTCGCTATCAACTTCAGGATCTGCACATAGAAGTTTGCCTGATTCTCTTCAGCACCGAAGGAATCATCAATTCCATCGGAGCCAAGAATGACTGCAATGGGGAAGTTGCCGGTGCCGTCATAACAATAACGGAACTCATCTATGGCCTCGCTGTCGCAGATTGATGTCGTTTTGTTCAGGAAACAGCGTTCGTCCCAAGGGATTGGCTCACTCCAGTTGCCGTTTTCATCACAGGCAAAACACTTTCCGTCTCCTATCTGGAAGGCGAACCAAAATTCGGGAGTATATGCATACACAATCAGTGTGCATCCATACACTTTTTCAAGACTTTTCTTTTCTTCGAACGCTTTGATCCAGCGTTCTTCCAAGCCCTCCTTTTCATCATCAGTAACTGGGTTTTGACTTGCATGATCAAGAACCTGTGCGTTCCATTCATAGATTATGGAACCGAACAATTGCCGGAAAGCACGTTCGATATTGCTTGTCTTGTCGAAATCCTGGTTCGTGATTTGATCAGAGATTGTCACGCACCGTGTGAAAGGGGAGTCTTTCAAAAGTGATAAACCAGCATCCTCAATGAATGTCCGTACCTTGTTCTCCGCCACTTCGGCCGCAATTTTCGCTCCTATGTCGCTGCGAAAATAGCGCCTGCCGCCATGACCATCACAGACTATGGCCATGGCATTTCCATTCTCATAGACTGTGCTGTAAGAATAGTCCTGGCATACCTTACCTGCGGCGATATGGCTCTCGCCCTGACAGCTGAAGTTCAGTGCATACGCTAATGTTTAATCCCAGTCGTCATCGTAATAGCTGATGTCAACGGCGGTTGCCGCTTCTGCGCCCTGAATGTTTTCGACTGCGTCCTTGACTTCTTCGATTACCTGATCCTGTTTTGTAGTATCTCCGGCTGTGCTGCTCTTGCTGCCGATCTGAGAAGAAGTAACGGCCACGACGCGTATAATCTGTTTCAGTGCGTCGATGTTGTGAACGGTGAACACTGCCTCGCTGTTACCGGCGAATTGTTTGAGAACGTCTTTATCGGCGTCGTCACCGATCGCAATCGCAATCTTGATGGCGGCCTTGAACCAGTTGTTCCCTTTAAGTTTATTGAGACCGGTCTCATAATCATCCGTAGGACCGCCATCTGAGAGCAGGATAATCGCCGGCGCGAAAGATCCGCTCGCCGACTTCATATAGCCGTTGCGGGAGAGTTTGGAGGAGAGTTCCGCGCATGCAGCTCCAAGAGATGTAAGACCGCCGGCCTGGACATCCTGCCAAACGAAATCCGAGGCAAGTTTCGGTTCGGAATACAACCAGTTGAAGCCGCTTGAAAATTCGAGAGCAGCAACTTTTATCTCGGCGTCAGGGTTCTCTGCTGAAATCTCATCGAGCATA
>USIY01000072.1 GCA_900554845.1 uncultured Bacteroidales bacterium
GCATATCCCTTCCATTATATTTAAATTTTACAGCGAAGCTTACCGCACTGGCCAATCAATCGAATGTACCGTCACCTATGTGCCGCTTGACAGGTCGCACGACAAATTCAAGGTCGTCGACAGCCACGGCCTTTATTTCAATGTTTCCGACCGCAACGCATTCCTTCACAAAGGCCAAAAAGTAACCTGTAAATTTTCATCCCTTAGTCAGCAGGGATGCATTCTTAAATTCGACAACGAGAGCCTTAACTTACCTTTTTACAGTCCTGAAATCATAGGCGAGCTTGTTGAGCTGTCGCCTCTGCTTCACCGTTATGTGCAATGGATATGGCGAAATAGCCCGGAGTTTGAATTTCTCAGAAAAGATCTCGACAACCACAATCCCATGTGGTTCATAAACATGATGCGCGAGACGCTGCGGACATTTCCCTGGGGATTTACCGCCGACCACATTACAAAACGGTGGAGTGACCTGGACAAACTAATGGAAGCGTTGCGCAAGGGAGCCCTGCATTTCCTCGAAGGCTCAAGCTTCCTTAACGGACTCACTCCTGCCACCCGACGGTCCATGCAAGGACAGATTACCGAATTAGTGGAGTCGATAAAACCTTTTGAAAAACTTCTCAAACATTTCAAGAACAACACTCAGGACGAATTTGTAAGCTCCATATTCGACAAACTGGAGAAATCGGGATACCTGTATCATCCGGACCAGGCCTTCGCGGTACTGATGATGATATTCCAGCTTTATCCAAACAAGGTTAGCGAATATCTGAGCAGTATTTTCCAAAGCATATTCACCCGTGGAATACAGAACTGGGAGCGTGAGCCCTTCCGGACCGCTTTTGTCCAGCAGTTCGAGATGTACCTCCGTCAGGCAGCCGAGTCGATCGACGGTCTTCCCATGGCCGAGACGCGTTCGCAGAAGGAGCGTTTGTTGACAGCCATAACGGCGATAGCTTTGAAAATTCTTCTGTCAAAACAAGGCGCGGACCTAAACAGGACATACTCCACTTATTACCGTTATATATCCCTTCTCAATCAGAATCATCTTGACGAGCTTCTGAATCAATCCGTGCAGACGCTTCTGGGATGCAAACCTTTGAGCGAACCAATATATTCGCAATTGAGGAATCCTATGTATGTCGTGGCCACTGCCGCTGCGATTCCTACGGGGCTTCCTTTGGACCGGATACGCACAAATCACCGCTACCAGTCCGGCTCCGCCGAACTGACCATCACTCCCGACGGTCTGGAGCTGACGCATCTGGGCATAACGCGCGATACGGAGCAAGTGGTTCCGGCCGCCCTCATGCCTTGGCTGCATCCTTGGATATATGCCGACGGGGTCCACTGCATACAGGGGAAGAAACTGAACAGGCTGTCGGAACATAATACGTTCTGGTCCGATCTGGAGCATACCCTGTTCCAGCGACAGGTAACGCGAATGGCCGTAGACAGATCCACTGTGCGTTCCCGCGCAGATCTGGACGATGAAGTAATCGTGGAGATATACGGCATGAAAGTGGACTACGACGACAACGGGCGCGACACCGGAAATCCACGCTTCTATTGCAAAATCATTGACGAGAATTTCGAACCAGGCTCGGGATATATGGATTGCCGGGATATCGTAGGATATAGCGTACGGTACATCAACGACCGTTGTTACCGTACTAAAGACGGCTCCCCTATTCAAGTCGTAGCAAAAATCATAGACATTGAGGAAGACGGCACCTTGCACTTTTCTCTTGCAGACGCCGCAATGAATTACATACGCGAGACATTCAATGTCCAGACCGATTACCAGGCCGTGATCACCAACTCGGTGCTCAACGGATCGGCAAGAAGCTACAGCGGATTGACAATAAACGGTTTCGGTCTATATATCGAGCCCAACAAGGAATTCAACATACAGAATTCCGACATAGTATTGGTGCGTCTCTACAGTCTTGTGGGCGAAAACATCCAGGGATATATCGTACGTAAGCTTGACAAACATGACGACGGCTTCACCACGGCCGACGCATTCCGGAATATTCTCGGCGCCTTGAGCATAAACAATTCCGAAGAGGAGGACGAGGAGATTGAAGATATTTACGACGAGCTTATGCCGGAAGATATTCTTGAATTGATAGAAATCATCCGTTACCGCGCGCTGGCGGAAAAAAACATCATCAACGCGTTCGACTATCTGCGCTTCGCGCGTCTGCTGGCTTTGCTTATTGACGACAAGGAACTGGCATCGACGCTCGGCACGCATGCGCAACTGCTTCTGCAGCATGATTTCTATGCCTCCAACAAACGGATCGACCCTTCTTCCTTGAGCAAATTAGCCGAGGACAGCGCGAAAATGCCGTTGCTTCAGAATCTTTACAAACGTCTTGAAATGGTGTCGTGGATCGACGCCAATGAACATAACGATGACCTATATGCCGTAATCAACGATCCCGAAGCCACCGAACTTGAGCACACTATAGCCCGCATGGTGCTGTCGTACAACATGATGCAGCTGGCATCCGACAATCCCTCTGAAATCTCCAAAACCCTCAAGACTGAAATAGGCAACGCCCTCGATGTGGTCAGCGATACGCGACTGGGCAAATATTACGGTTCTGAATCCAAATTCATCGAGTTCAAGACATCACTGGTCTATCCGGCCGTGTCTCCGGGACAGAAAATGCACGCAAACCCCTCGGAACAACAGCAGCATATTCTGTCACGGATTGCCGGTTTCCTCAACGCCGAAGGAGGCACTTTGTTCCTGGGTGTCAATAATCAGGGATACGCGTCGGGACTCGCCGAAGATTTCGAATATTACAGCACGCATCCCATGTCCGCCGGTAACCACCAGCATAGAATCACTGACGCGGACAAACTCCAGGTGTATATCGACAATCTTCTTGCCGACAACTTCGGTCCCGCGGCTTTGTCGCGCATCACAGTCTCCGTTGACGACGATGAGCTTAACCGTGAGAAAGGGCGCACGGTCCTTCGTTTCGACATCCAGAAAAGTCTTGAGCCTATTTACTTCAACAGCATGCTGTGGGTGCGCCAGTCGGGTCAATCCACTCGATTCTACACAGGCGCCGCCAAAGAAGAGTTTCTGCGCGACCGACGTCAACAACTTGCTGAACTGGAACTACAGTCACGCGAAATAGAAGATGCCGTCAACATAATGCCGGAACATTCCGACATTAAGGAAATAGAGCCACGGACACCTGTGGAAGCCGCTGACAAAAAAGATTCGGCAGGTATCGCCACTTCAAAATGGCGTCCGAACGTGCTGCATAACTGGAACGACGGATATGCGGAACCGTACGGATACCTTTACTTTGACCGCTCCGGAGGAGTGGAATTCAGTAATGACGACTTGTACAAGGAAGAAGAATCCGCCCTCGCGCTGATCATACCTCACGATATGCAGAACGGATTCCTGATACTGTGCTATGAGAATTCCGAACCTATTCGTGTGCCGCTTCAGGAAATATACGAGAAAGGAAACAACCAGACTGTTAAATACAGCAATCGCAAACCGTTGCGTTTTGCTGCGGTAGCCAACGACCGCGAGGGTGTGCTCAGCATTGTGGCCGACAATTCATCGAATCTCGCATACCGTATGGAACCTGTCAACGAACTTGAACAGGGTCATGTCAATTCAGATCCGACATTTGTATTCTCTCCGTCGGTCAATCATGTCCACGCATGGGAGATCGTATCCCACAATTGCATGCGGGATTTTAACGGAGTGCTGAAATCAAGTTTTAAGCGCAATGCCGCCGGATACGCGCTCAAGACAAACGAGTATAAATCGGATTGCAAAAGAAAAGTAGCGGATCTGATCGCCAAATGCCACACAAAAGAATGATGAGGGATACAGCCAACCGTAGTTGCAGGATATTGTTTGATGTATTGATAGGTCAGGGGCTCGAGGATGCTGTTCTGAGTCCCGGCAGCCGCAACGCTCCTTTGCTCATAGCGGCGGCCGCCCGTCCGAATCTTAAGAAACATATAGTGCCCGACGAGCGCACGGCCGCGTTCATGGCACTTGGAATGGCCACGTCCTCCCGGCGTCCGGTGCTGCTGGCATGTACGTCCGGCACGGCCATGTACAATTATGCCCCTGCAGCGGCAGAGGCCATGTACCGTCATGTGCCGCTGATAATTCTCACGGCCGACCGTCCGCAAAGATGGATCGACCAGGATGACTCGCAGACCCTGCGCCAGCAGGGTGCGCTGGACAATATTGTGAAACGGAGCTTCAACATATCGGCTACTGAAGGAGCCACGGTTCCCACACGCGGCACAAGATTCAACACTGAGCAGGACTGGTACACCAACCGGTTGGCGAACGAAGCTTGGATCACGGCGACGTCAGGACGTCCCGGACCCGTGCATATCAATATCCAGATTGACAATCCTTTGGGCGAGACTGTCGTAAGGGAGGACATCAAAGCCGAACGTATTGTGGATGTCGTGAAGAGTCCCGGCACATTATCGCCTGACGGATTCAAGAATTGGGCATTGCGTCTTGCCGGACGGAATGTGCTGGTGGTGGCGGGATTCATGAATCCGGACAACGACCTCAACAAAGCGCTGAAAGAATTCGTAGGGATGCCTAACGTGGCCGTATGTGCCGAACCTTTGGCGAATCTGCACCTGCACCCCGAACGCAACTGCTGTAAACCATCCGATGCAATCATCGACACCTTGCTGGCACGCAGTGACAAAGCGACAAAAATGTCGCTCAGACCAGATGTGGTCATCTCTATCGGCGGATCGCTTGTATCGCGTATGCTGAAGGAATTCATTCGGGAGTATCAGCCGGAGGAATGCTGGACTTTGGGCGACACAGATCCGGGGGTGGATTGTTTCCAATGCCTCACCGCGCATTTTGAAATGGATCCGGCCGCATTCTTCCATGGAATGGCATCTATTTCCAAGTGGTTGATCCGACGCGGTGAATATCCTGTTGACGACCATCTTCCCTCCTACTCTGAGAAATGGGCCTGCGCCCGTAAAAAGGCCTTGAGTTCCGCAAACGGCATCATTGAGAATATTCCATGGTCGGAATTATCGGCATCCACAATCATCTTAAACAATTTACCAAAGAAGTGCAATTTATTTCTCTCCAACGGGACTCCTGTGCGTTATGTGGGACTCGGATTGGTCCACACTCCCTTTTCCTGTTACTGTAACCGTGGAGTATCGGGGATTGAGGGGGGATCCGCAACAGCGGCCGGACTGGCTATGAAACAATCCGTGCCGACGATACTTTATACGGGAGACATGTCATTCAGCTACAATCCGCAGATATTGGGGTTGCCCGGATTGCCGGATAATTTCAAAATAATAGTAGTAAACAACAGCGGCGGTGGCATTTTCCGATTCATCGGCCAAACCCGTGATTTGCCGGAACGGGAGGAATACTTCTGCGCGGACCGCCCTCAGCCGATTGAAGGTCTCGCGAAAGCTTACGGTTGGAAATATATGCAGGCTTCCAATGCCTCGGAATTGAACAATGCCCTGCCGATATTCCTTTCAGGCTCCCGCAAGATTCTGGAAATTATCGTTGATCCGGAGATCAGCGCCAGGGTACTCACCCAATTTCTCCTGAATTGAATAATGACATTTCGCACCGGGCGCAGTCGAAACGCAATGTAAAAGTATGCGGGCCGGTGCGGATAGTCAACGGCTCTACAAAACGCTCGCGGATTTTAATGTCCTTGCAGTCTCGTTTGCAGGCTCCGAGCTCCCGCAGGATACAGTATCGTGAGGTCATTACCTCACCGCTGTATTCGCGGTCCTGCTCCACCGGCGTCTCCATGACCGTCACGCCGTGATCACGATAGAACTCACGCGCTGTCTCATTGGCCACGTTATCGCGCGCGTCAAGTTGTTTTACCGGATATTCGGCATCTTTATTCTCATTGCGGCGGTAATCGAATGGATAAGCGGCCTCATTTGCTTTGTCCAGCGCTTCAATAGCGCTCCTGCGTACTTGAGTCAGTTCCGACGCCGGAATAAATGTGTCGGGATTAAGTCTGTTCTCCAGATTCCGTAAACGATAGACTGTTGCGCCGAGTTTCGACAGGATTCTTGTAGGATCCATCGGATTACGGGCCTTGTCTTTGGGAACATCCATGCTTACTCTCACGGTCAGACCCCGTTCGTCGCTAACTGTCAGTCCTTCCTCATCAATTGACATGTCCACCCACAGCTTGCGGAGAGCCGTGTCGCCGGATATCATTTTGCTCCATACTATGTCGCGGGTGCGGTGAACCACAGACCCTTTCGGCAATGCGACAGGACGCGAACCCATGATGTGTCCTTTCTTGACTCCGTTCACATTCACTCCCTCATATTCCCCCTTGGAATTGAAGAAGCTGATGCCGTCACCGTTATGCAAAAGGTGAAAATCCTTAATCTCCTCTCCCATCGACTTGGGAGTAAGCAGCGACGCCATAGCCCCGGGACGGCGGTTTCCAAGAAAATAATCGGTGAAACCTCGGTTGAAACTTTTGTCCAGCCGCGGAGTATATTTTACTTCGCTCATGCCGTACGAAGAACGTATATATTTTTCGGGATGGGCGGCAATGATTCTGTCAAGGGCCTGACGGTAAGCGGCCGTCACGTTTTTCACGTAGTCGGCGTCCTTGAGTCTTCCTTCGATCTTGAAGGAACTTACACCCGCCTCAAGCAAGTCCTCAAGTCTATGCGATGCATTGAAATCTCTGAGGGACAGCAGATATTTATTTTTCTCCAGCACCTCTCCGCGTCCATTACGGAGGGTATAGGGCATCCTGCACATCTGGGCGCATTCTCCACGGTTGGCGCTCCTGCCGAGGCTGACCTGACTCGCCGCGCATCGACCGGAATAGCAAACGCACAATGCCCCGTGGACAAAACATTCCACCGGAACAGTAACGGTGTCGCAAATTTCCTTTATTTCAGGAATCGTAAGCTCGCGAGCAAGCACTATCTGTGAGAATCCTACCTCCTCCAGAAATTTTGCTTTTGCGGGAGTCCGAGTGTCGCATTGCGTGGAGGCATGAAGCGCGACCGGAGGAATGTCCATCCTCAAAATCGACATATCCTGAACTATCAGGGCGTCGACTCCGATTGGGTACAGATCGTTTATCAGTCTGCGGACTTGCTCCTGCTCGTTGTCGTAGACCAACGTGTTGACAGTCACATAGACACGGGCGCGGAAACGGTGTGCGAACTTCACCAATTCCGCGATATCCTCCACGGAGTTCGAAGCCTTGCTGCGCGCTCCATGGCTGCTGGCCCCGATGTAAACGGCGTCCGCTCCGTGCAGGATGGCGGCAACGGCCACATCCTTGTTGCCGGCGGGCGCCAGTAGTTCTATTCTTCGGGGTTGTGACATGGAATATAAGGCCTACTTTCTTTTGAAGATGCGGTCAAGCTGTCGCTTGTCCTCCCGTTCACGTATACTCTGCCGTTTGTCGTACTGCTTTTTGCCCCTGCCGACACCTATTACCATCTTGGCTAACCCACGGTCGTTTATGAAAATTTTCAACGGAACTATGGTGTAGCCCGGATCTTCTGCTGCTTTCTGCAGTTTGGCGATCTCTTTGCGGTTGAGCAACAGTTTGCGGTCGCGGCGCGTGGCGTGATTATTGTACGAGCCATAACTGTATTCCGACACATTCATCTGCTTCACCCAGACTTCGCCGTTTTCTATCAGACAGTAAGTGTCCACCAATGACGCACGGCCGTCGCGGATCGACTTGATCTCCGTGCCGGTCAATACCATTCCTGCAGTGTAGGTATCCGTGATCTCATAGTCGAAACGGGCCTTTTTGTTCTGTATGTTTACGTCCTTTGCTTTCATTTCACCGCAAAATTACTCATTCTGCATCTATTTCACAAATTTAAAACATTCGCATAAGCGCTTTGTTTACTCCTTTTACGGAAGCATGATGGAGAACAGCCAGGTCCATGCGGATGGCAGGCCAATCACCAATATGGAAAGGAGTATGGTGGTGGAAGCCCATCGTTCCTTGGGAATTTTCATGACGGGAACAAGACGGTGGATCATGTAAATGGTCCATAAGGGCAGGAAAACGATCACCGGCTCGAAACTCGGCAACAAATTGTCCAGTATCTTGAATATCGCCAAGGTGACAAAACTGATCATCATGGCATTGCGTCCGAAAGGACTTGCCAATGCCGCTCTTCCCTTATAGCCGAGAAATGGTTTTGCAATGAGAGGCAACAGAAAATATCCGAAAAAAAAGGACACAAATGTCACCACAACCTCTATGACATGCTCCACCATTCCCGCTCCTAAGGTGTAATATCTCGACGCGAGACACGATAACGCCGCAATCAACGTGACGGGCAGGAAACATATCCCGGCCATACGGTCGGGCGATAATTTGGCGCGCTTCAATTCCTTCCACCCCTCCACCGGGCCGAACATAACTTTTAGCAAGAGCAAATAAGGAGAATCAGTCTGTATCTTATCTTCCTCCTCTACATCTTCATCCTCGTCCGACGGCTGGCCGTACGCCATCGGAAGTTCCTCCTCATCGACATAAAACCGATCATCCGCTTGCGTCGTGTCCTCACTGACAATCTGCCGGTTGCCATTGTCGAGAAGAAAGTCCTCGTCGTCCTCTATCTGGTATAATGGTTTATCTTCGTTCATCCTTTTTGTAACGGCAAATCACACCTTGGAATTATAAGTCGCAGAGAAAAATTCATGACCTGCTTACCGACGCCCATGAACTATCTTTCCAAGCTCGCCTCCCGAACCTCGGAGAGGTCGCGTATTTTGGCCCAGGGTCCCGAAGCGATAGCCATCGACCCCGCAGGCGCTCACGTATCTCCATATCGCATATCTTCGTTTTCCGATTTTCGTTTAAACACAGAAGAGGGTGCGCCGATCGGCGCACCCTCCTGATTATTCTAAATAATTTCTCAATCGGTTCACTCGGCGTCGCGCTCCTCGTTGAGCAGTCGGATCATTTCGATGGCCGACTTCGGGATACGTGTGCCCGGGCCGAAGATGGCTGCGACACCAGCCTTGTACAGGAAGTCATAGTCCTGGGCCGGGAT
>USIY01000073.1 GCA_900554845.1 uncultured Bacteroidales bacterium
AGTCCGGAGCCCATCAGATAGGAGGGGATCACCGCCGCCACCGGAAGCGTCATCTCGCCCTGCTCATTGACTTCGATGTTCATGCTCTCCAACAGGTCAGGATCCAGGCTCTGCACCGTGATTTCCGGACACTCCTCGATCTTCAGACCCTGACCGTACGCTTCCACAAGGATCTCGTCGTTGACCTTCAGCTTTTCCAGTGTCTCCTCGGGGAAATGGATGATGACATGCTCGCAGCCGCCATGAATACCAGTCACATAGCCGACAGCCCCCTCAGCCTTTCCAGAAACAACGCGCGCGCGGTTTCCGATGCAAGAGAAAACATTCAGCGCATCGCTTTCTCCCGGCTCGCTGTTCTTAATGGACACACAAGGCTCAATGTGATCTCCCACCAGGCCGAAAATCGCATCGCCGACTTTTACATTATAAGTGATGCCGCCGATCGCCGGAAGCGCGACAACTTTGCCTTCCGCCGTGATGCGTGCCGTTCCGCCAAGCGGATGATGAATCCCGCCCTGCACGGATATTTTTACAAGCTTATCACGATTGGTCTTCATAATACTCTCCTGTTCTTTATTCTTCAAAGCGTTTGCAGGCAAGGAAGTGTCCTTCGGAAACCCGTTGGAACTGGACGGAGTCCTTGCATTTCTCCGTCGCATACTTGCAACGCGCCGCGAAGCGGCATCCAGGCGCCGGATCAATCGGGCTCACGACCTCACCGGAAAGAATATCTCTCGGCTTCCCACGCTTTGCAAGGCTCGGAATCGGCACAGCACTCAAAAGTGCCTTTGTATACGGATGCATCGGGTTTGCAAAAAGCTCTTTGCTCGACGCTCTTTCTACACACTGCCCCAGATACATGACCATGATCTCGTCGCTGATATGCTTTACAACCGACAGGTCGTGCGTTATAAACATATAGGTCAGGCCAAACTCATCCTGAAAGTCCATCATCAGATTCAGAACCTGCGCCTGAATGGAAACATCCAGAGATGATACCGGCTCGTCACAGACGATAAATTTGGGGTTTACCGATAGCGCGCGTGCGATGCCGACGCGTTGGCGTCTTCCGCCATCCAACTCATGCGGATATGCATAGGCAAGTCTGCGCGCAATGCCGACGGTGTCCATCAATTCTCCGACCCGTTTTTCAATATCCGTCCTGTGCGAGAGAATACCGTTTACGATCAGAGGCTCCGCAATGATCTCGCTGACAGACATTCTAGGGTTCAGCGACGCGTACGGATCTTGGAAAATGATCTGCATCTCCTTGCGAAGCTCTTTCATTCTTCTCTTTCCACAGTTGGTAATATTCTCCCCTTCATAGTAGATCTCACCACTGGTCGCCTCGATCAGTCCAAGCACAACTCTTCCCAACGTGGACTTTCCGCAACCAGACTCACCTACAACGCCAAGGGTCGTTCCGCGGACGATCTTCATGTTGACATCATCTACCGCATGGAGCTCTCCCCGGCCCGTTTTGAAGTACTTTTTTAGGTTGCGTGTTTCAATCAAGATGCTATTATCTACCATGCTTATTCCTCCTCGCCCAACGCCTTTTTATCTTGCTTTCTTTCCGCAAAGAGGTGGCAGCAGATCTCGTGCTCGCCATCGCAAAACACAGAGGGCTTTTCTTTCTTGCAAATCTCCATGCACTTGGGACAGCGCGGCGAGAAGCTACACCCCTCCGGCAGGTTCGTAGGATCCGGCATCAAGCCCTTGATCGGCTTAAGACGATCTGTTTCGTCATCCAGACGGGGGATTGAGCCAAAGAGTCCCTCCGTGTAGGGATGGTGCACCTCGCTGTTAAAAATATCGTACACAGATCCCCGCTCAATGATTTCTCCAGCATACATGATAAGCACTTGATCGCATGTCTCGGCAACGATACCCATGTCATGCGTAATCAGAATCATTGATGTATTCAGCTGCTTTTTCAGGTTTTCCATCATATCAAGAACCTGTGCCTGAATGGTAACATCCAGAGCCGTGGTCGGCTCGTCCGCGATCAGCAATCTCGGCTCACAGGCCAGTGCAATGGCAATCACTACTCGCTGCTTCATGCCTCCGGAGAACTGGTGTGGATACTCGCTCTTGCGTTCGGTCGGGATACCGACTAGGCGTAACATCTTGTCCACATATTCCTCAATCTCATGCGACGACAGCTTGGAGTTGTGCAGCTTCAGCACCTCGCCGATTTGCGCGCCGACAGTCAGCACGGGATTCAAGCTTGTCATGGGATCCTGAAAGATCATAGAAATGTCCTTGCCGCGCATCTTCTGCAGCGCAAGGGTGTCCATCTCCATAATGTCTTCTCCGTCGAAGCAGATCGATCCGTTGCGAATCTTTCCCGTGTTCTCTGCCAACAGGCGCAGGATACTCAAAGCGGTGGTGGATTTCCCGGCGCCAGTCTCGCCGACCAACCCCACGGTCTCGCCTTCCTTTACCAAAAAGCTGATTCCGTTCACAGCATGTACGATCTCCAGATCCGTTTCGTATACGACCTCCAGATCCTTGACCTCCAGAATATTCTTTACTTCGTTCATCTCCGCTCTCCTTCCTTACTGCTTCAGACGCGGATCAAGTGCATCGCGGAGACCGTCACCCAAGAAATTCAGGGACATTACAGCCAACATGATCGCAACGCCGGGGAACACAACGATATGCGGCGCCGTACGGATGACTTCCTTTCCTTCGGTAAGGATTGCTCCCCACTCAGGAGTAGGCGGCATAACACCAAGGCCGACAAAGCTGAGTCCTGCCGCGCAAAGAATAACGCTACCGATGCTGAGCGTTGCCTGAACCATAATCGGTCCCATCGTATTGGGGATGATGTGGCGGACAATAATGCGGAAAGTGCTGACGCCGATTGCCCGTGCAGCCTCGATATAGTCCGCATTTTTGATCGTCAGAATCGACGAGCGGATGACCACGCAGAAAGTGGCAACAAAACTTATCGTCACTGCAATCATAAGATTTACCATGCCGGGGCCAAGCACCGTGACCACGCAGATGCACATCAGCGTGGACGGGATCGCCATCAGAATATCCACAAAACGCATGATAACAATATCCGCCTTGCCTCCATAGTAACCGGCGATTGAGCCAATGGCTCCGCCGATCAGCAGGGAAACGAGAACTGCAATAAAACCAATGCTCAGCGAAATTCTGCTGCCGTGGACAATTCTGGCAAACAAATCTCTGCCATAAGCGTCTGTACCAAGCCAATGCTCCGCCGATGGCTTTTGCAGCTTGATTGCCATGTTCTGTCTGATGCCAAGGTCGTAATCGACAATCACATCAGCAAAAATCGCCACGCAGAGCAACACACCGAGTATGACCAAGCCGACAACTGCGACCTTGTTCTTCTTCAACCGCCGCCATATCTCCAACAGCTGAGACCGTTTCTTTTCGGCATTGATCTCCTGTCTTCCGACTGTTTTAGTCCGGCTCATACTTAGGTGCCTCCTTTTTTGTACTGCGCTTTGACTCGCGGATCGATAAACGCGTAAATGATATCCAACAAAAGGTTAATGACGCTGAACATGACTGAAATAATCAGCACACCGCCCATAACCATCGGAATATCTTTGCTACGAATAGAGTTGAGCAACAGGTTTCCGATACCGGACATACCAAACACATTTTCCGTAATCACAGCACCGCCAAGCATATAGCCGAAATTAACACCAACGATTGTTATGATCGGAATCATTGCGTTTTGAAGGGCGTGCTTTACGATCACGCGACCCTTGCTCGCTCCCTTTGCATACGCTGTGCGAATATAATCCTGCCGAATCACCTCAAGCATCGTTGAGCGCGTCATTCGAATCAGCGTTGCAAGTGTACCGGCCGAACAGGTTATTGCCGGCATAATAAATTGTACAAAGCTTTCCGATCCATATGCCGGCAACCAATGGAGTTTAACGGAAAACAAAATAATCATCAGGAGTCCCAACCAGAAGGATGGGATCGACACAAATACTAGCGCAAAAACTGTACTGAAGCTATCCATCAGGGAGTACTGCTTCACAGCGCAGGCAACACCCACAGGAATACCGACCACCGCTGCTAGGATCATGCTGTACAGCGCCAATCTAAATGTGGTGGGAAATCTTGTGAACAGCTCTTTCATAACCGACAGGCCAGACACATAGGAGTTCCCAAAATCCCACTGAAACACGCCCACGATATAGTCCAGATACCGCTTCAAAAACGGTTGGTTCCAACCAAGGGATTCATTCATCGCTTCTTTCGCCTCAGGCGTGGCAAGCTCACCCATGATAATGTCCGCAGGCGTTCCTGGCGTTAAGTTCATCAGGAAAAATACTGCAAAGCTGATTCCAAGTAAGACCGGAATCATCAGCAGTAATCGCTTAATTACATATTTGTACATTCATTCACCCCTATCGAAAACGACCTCCCGCAGTCCATAGTATCTCATCTCGGGAGCGTTCTGCCAATACGACATTTTGCTAAGAAGCCCGAATACTGGAAGACAGACGAATACTGACAACCGCCTTTCCAATATTCGGGTTATCTTAGTTTACTTTTTTAATTACAAGGTTCTATGCTAGAAAATCAGCTGTTCCAACTCCAGTCACGCAGGTAGTGGAACGCATAGGGATCCACATAGGGGATATTTAGATCCTTCGCGCAGGTGATATTTCTGACACGCCAGATAAACGGAATGATGGGAAGGTCTTCGCTAATCTTGATGAGAACCTTCTCATACAGGGAAGCCAGTTTCTCCTGATCACCTGTTTCGAGAGCTTCAGCAAACCACGCATTCACGTCGGGATCATTGTAGAAGGTGGAATTTGTCTCGCCGATCTTGGGCCCGTAGATCACATCGCCGCAGGACTCGTATACATCCATGAAGGTAAAACTGCAGCCGTTGATTGCGATGTCAAACTTGCCACCGATAGTAGAGGCCTTGTACGCAGAAAGTTCTTCCTGCTTGAT
This sequence comes from uncultured Bacteroidales bacterium, assembly GCA_900554845.1. Lineage (GTDB taxonomy): Bacteria > Bacteroidota > Bacteroidia > Bacteroidales > Muribaculaceae > Lepagella. The sequence goes on from USIY01000073.1 coordinate 4,966, forward strand.
GTTTGCCGTAACGCCGATCTGTCTAAGGGATTTCTGAAGCACCTGCGCATACTTAGCATACAGTGCGCTCGGCGTGTGGATGTCGCAAGTGAAACCGTCGGGATAACCAGCCTCCGCCAACAGAGCCTTCGCCTTTTCTAAATTGTACTCGTAGGTTGCGATCTTGTCGGTATAGCCCAGAGCGTCTTTGAGGACGACGGAATCAATCTTCGTACCGATGTTGTCGTTCACGCCGAGAAGCATTGCGTCCTTATCGACCGCATAAGCGATCGCCTGACGAACCTTCACATTGTCAAAGGGAGCCTTCGCAGTGTTGAACTCGATAAACTCATAGCCCAACGCATCGCCCTCAACAATCTTAATGTTATCGTTGGCGTTGGCCAGTACATAGTCAGAGGTTTGGATATCGCAGTAGGCGTCGATATCGGAGCTCTCAAGGTTCAGCAGAGCTGCACTCGTGTCTGCAATCGTAACCCACTCGACATGCTTGATGGCAGGTGCACCAAGGAAGTAATCCTCATTCGCCTCAAGAACCACCTTTTCACCTCTCACCCAGTTGACAAACTTGTAGGGGCCGGTTCCCATCGGCTCTCTGGCAAACTGCTCATCGCCAACGGTCTCAACATAAGACTTGCTCATGATGGGGCCAAACGGCAGCGCCAGACAGGCGAGGATCTGGTTATAGGGAGCGTTCAGAATGATCTTCACATGGCTGTCATCCACCTTCTCCACGCTCTTTACATGGGAGAAACTGGGGGACGCCTTTGGGGAGTTGATGCCGCGGTCAATGCTGAACACAACATCGTCAACCGTCAGTAGATCCCCGTTGTGGAACTTCACATCGTTGCGGATTTTGAAAGTGTACTCCATCTGGTTGTCGGAAATCTCCCAAGACTCCGCGATGCAGGGTTGGGGCGTAAAGTGCGCATCCATACGAACCAGAGTATCAAAGACATTGGTAGTAACACGCATCGAGCAGTCGTTCAGTGCGTTGTTGGGGTCAAGGCTAGGCGGATCGCTCCAGTGACCGATAATAAGAGTGTCCTTTGTTTTGTTGCCTTCATTGGGATCGTTCACATCAGGCTGTTCCTGTTTGCCGCAACCGCACAGGGTGGAGAGAACAACAGCAAGCGCAAGGGCGAGAGAAACCAATCTTTTCACTTTCATTTTTTCTCCTCTCTTTCTATGGTTGGATTGTTTTTGTCGATTGTTACTTATTAAAGTCGAACCAAAGATTCGGCTTAAGCTCTTGTAGGCAGTCTATATTTACATAGTCGAGATTGAAAAACTGATACGGGTCGTTGGATGCGTAGGTGGCATAGTCCCCATCGTTGAGCGCATAGCTGTGCAGCTTGCGGTTCTTGTAAGCGTGATGACCCTCTACGCAGTCATACTCGAAGAGCATCACATAGATGCCATTGGGATTGCCGTCAGCATCGCACTGGCGATAATAGCTGGCGCTTGCCCACTCCTCAAACAGTTCCTTCTTCTTCTCGACGACATACTTGAACCAAGTCTCGATCATGTTTTCATAGTCGGTCCAGACAACATCATCGGCCACACGCCATGTTTCGTACTCAAGGAAGCGCTGCAGATTGACGCCGTTGGCCTTTTCAATCTTGCGCTTCTCATCGTTGTAGTCGAACCAGAGATCCGTAACTAACGGCTGCATATAGCGCATGTTCATGTGGTCGATATCAAAGCAACTGTGCGGATCCTTCGCCGCGTACTCAGCGTACACACCGTCGTTCTTCTCCAGACTGTCCCGAATACGAGCGTGAAGCGCCTTGCAGGCCTCGGGAGACTCATATTCAAGAATCATCATGTAGTAGCCGTCGGGATTGGCCTCACGGTCACACTTGTTGAAATACTTCGCGCTAATCAGGCCGGGGAACAGCTCCTTCTTTTCCGTGACATAGGTGAACCAATTCTCGATTGCCTTTTCATGCTCCTCCGCAGGACAGCTCAGGCGTGGCCGCCAAGTCTCAACCTCATAAAAATTCATTTTTAAACCTCCTGATTTTATATTTTTAGTATATTTTCTGCCCGATAGCAATCGCTTCTTCGGGATCGATAAAGCATCCGAATCGCCATGTTCACATCGAACACGGGCATATCAAAGTGTTCAGCGACCTCCCTTGCAAAGGTCGTCAGATTGCTGCACTCAAGCAATATTGCCCCAATGACGTCGCATCGATGCAGCATCTGCTCCACCGCGTCCAGAACATCGTGCAGCATTTTGTTGTAGTCCTGCTTATCCTCCCCCTCAATAACGACTCTGCAAAAGTGCGGCTGCGTTTCCATTCCTTGGATCACCAATTTTTCAATATCAGCTCCAACTGCCTCCAAGTGCTTCTTTTGCAGTAAGAGGGAATGTCCTGTCAGAACGCCCACCTTTAGCGTCTCCCCCAACATCTGCTGTATCATCGGAAGAAGAACCAGACTAGAAGACACCACAGGAACACGGACGCTGTCTGCTATCTCCTTCTGATACAGGGCCATCAATCCGCAATCACCGGCGAGAGCCCACGCTCCCTGCCGTTCCAATGCTTTTGCAGCTGCGCACAGGTTTGTGCACGCCTCCTGCGAACCTTCGATCAGATCCCGGTAGCTTCCCGGAACCGTCCCATAGCACACGGGAAATGTGAAAGTTCCCTCCATGCCGGGATCGCCAACCAGTCGGTCGCCCGCGCTAGCAAACTTCAAAACGCCGATGGGGCTGTCCATCTCAGTCCTTGATCTTTGCAATGAGTTCCACCTCGCAACAGGCGCCGAGCGGAAGAGAGGCCACACCAACTGCACTGCGGGCATGAACACCGGTCTCACCAAACACCTGGCCGAGCAGATCGGATGCACCGTTGACAACCTTAGGCTGGGCGGTAAAGTCAGGGGCGCTGTTCACAAAGCCACTGATCTTCACAATGCGCTCCACACGGTCAAGAGAGCCGAGAACCTGTTTGATTGCGCCAAGGCAGTTGAGTGCGCAAACCTTCGCCGCCTCGTAACCCTGCTCAACATCAAGGCCGTCGCCAAGTTTGCCGGCCGCTGCGAGTTGGCCGTTCACCATGGGAAGTTGGCCTGAAATATAAAGCCAACCATTTTCCACTACGCAGGGCACATAGTTTGCCACGGGGGCTGCCATCTGCGGAACTTCAAGCCCCAGCTCTTTCAGTTTTTCTTCATACATGACGGTTCCTCCCTCATTATCAAAACAATTTCTGCAGTTCGCCGGAAGTAAACTGCTCTACTTCAAAATGGTAACCCTCAGGTCCGGTAAAGAAGAACGACTCAAGTGCCATTTCCTTGACCTGCTTAATGGGCGAAAGGCCGTCCACACCTTCAGCACCCTCAAGTGCTGCATGGACCTCATGGATATTAGCCACTGTCAGGCTAACCAGCACGCTGGACGTCGAATCTACCTGAATCGACCCCTGTGCATTGTCCACCGCACCAAGAAACGCTTTGTCCTTCAGGCGGTAAACGCATGCCCAGCCCGGATCATACGCAACCTCCAGCCCAAGCGTTTCAGAAAAGAAATGCTTGGCCTTTTCCAGATCCTTAAAATACAGGAACGTAATGTTGGACGTTAACTCAAGCTTTGCCATAATTATCCTCCAGCTTACCAGGGGCGCTTATAGTCAGGTGCGCGGCCAACCTTTTTGATTTCTTCCTTAAGTGCTGCAACCAGCGTATCAATATCCTTGTGGTTGTTAAAGTACTGGCAGGAAATGCGATACCCGCCAACGTAGTCGGTGAATCGATGTGCAATGAAGATATTCTGCGCATGCAGGTTCTTCAGGATTGCTCGCTCCGTGTTCAGATCCTCATAGATGCGAGCAATCACAATTCCGGCGCGGCGGCCCGGATCCTTATGGGTGATAATGGTCGCACCGATACTTTCAAGCTGCTCCATGCAGTAAGCGCTCAGCTCTTCCACACGGCTCTGAATATTCTCGATGCCGATCTCGTTGACCAGCTCCAGCGTCTCGCCCAATGCAACGGCGCCGGGATAATTAGACGTACCACCGATCTCGAACTTTCTGGCTGTCATGTCGAACTCCCAATCGTTGACGGAAGCGGCCGCAGGGTTTTCCCAGTAGC
>USIY01000074.1 GCA_900554845.1 uncultured Bacteroidales bacterium
AACGTGTACGGTTCCGGGTACACTGACGGAGACAAGTTTGAGGGTCTGACGCGGAAGGTCGGTTTTGACCGCATGATTCCTCCTCACGCTCTGGAAGTGGCGTTCAACAAGACCACCCATGTAATTTTCCCGTCGGAAATCGTGTATGTCGATTTGGGCGACGAGAATCTTGTGGCGGGTCTGGCCGACGGCGCGAAGAACGTGCTGCGCGTGAAGTCGGCTGTCAAGTCGTTCAAGTCCGAGACGAATCTCACGGTCATCACCGATGACGGCTGTTTCTTCACCTTTAACGTGAAATTCGCAAAGGAGCCTCTTTTGCTCAATATCGAGATGACCGACTTTATCCACGACGGGGAGGCGGTCAACCGTCCCAACAACGCGCAGGAGATATACTTGGAGCGTCTGGGTCAGGAGTCGCCGATGCTTGTAAAGCTGATCATGAAGTCAATCTACAAGCAGGACAGACGCGAGATAAAGCATATTGGCTCAAAGCGCTTCGGGGTGCAGTTCATTCTGAAAAGCATATATACCAACAACGGGCTTCTCTACTTCCACACTGAACTGAAGAACACGTCCAACATCACTTTCGATATTGATTACATCTCGTTCAAGATAGTCGATAAGAAGGTTGTCAAACGTACTGCCATGCAGGAGCAGGTGTTGGAGCCGCTCCGCGCCCAGAACTATGTGACGGTGGTCAGAGGCAAGAAATCAGAGAGAACGGTGTTTGCCCTTGAGAAATTCACTATCCCCGACGACAAGCAGCTTGTCATCGAGGTCGCGGAGAAGGAAGGGGGACGCAATCAGTCTTTCGTGGTCGAGAACGGCGATATTGTCCGCGCAAATGTAATTGACGAGCTTTCAATTCAGTAAACATCAGCTTATGAAGAAGATTCTTATAATCTTCGCTGCCATGCTCACCCTCTTCGGAGGGCGGGCAATGGCCCAGCGATGCCTCCCCGGAATGTCGGCCATCGAAGTCCGCGCCGACATGGTAAACGGTTTCTATACCGGCGACTCACGCAACTGCGGATATGATTTCGGAGTGTTCTATTCCGTTTTCAAAGGCAATGCAAACACATGGAGCTTCGGAGGTGAATTTTTCCAGACTTACAGACCCTATGGGGAGAAGGGCCGCATCCCGGTGGCGCAGTTCACGGGAGAGGTCGGGTATAACCTCCATATCGTCAGCGACTACTCTCAGACCTTCCATCTTTATGGCGGTGTGTCGGCTCTCGGCGGATATGAGACAGTCAACTGGAGTAAGCATATACTTTCCGACGGCTCTACAATAAAGAACGGTGATGCCTTCATCTATGGCGGCGCGTTGACTCTGTCGGCTGACTTTTATCTTTCGGACAGGCTGGCTCTCGGCGCCCATGTAAAGGAGCGGTTCGTGTTCGGCAACGACACCGGCCATTTCCTGACCCAGTTCGGGGTACACGTTAAACTCACAATCGAATAATCCATGCCGACAATAATAGACCTCGATATAAAAAACATTCCGCTTACGGAGTTTATGAAGGCTCTTGGACAGGAACATCCGGTAGCAGCCGACGGTAATCTGCGCATTTACAATGCTCCATACGACAGTGAACACGCCGCGACTATGGTAATAAACACGGAAACAAATCTGTGGCGTGATACAAAATCAGGAGCTTATGGCGGAATATATGACCTTGCGCACGAGATTACGGGCAGTTGCAGTATGTCGGAACTGAACCGGTATATCGCCTCTGAAATGTCTGCCATCCGCAAGGTTGACATTCGTCATGAGCCGGATGCACCGAAGCCGCAACGAAAATTCCGTATGTGAGACATGGACAAGGAATATTTCAAGAGTATATCCCTGCTTGATTTCATGCTGCATTTAGGCGCGGAGATGAAAGGGAAAGACCGCAAGGGATTCTGGTTTCTGGCTCCGTACCGCAGTGAGAGAAACGCCTCCCTGCATATCGGCTACAATAATCTGTGGTACGACTATGGTATCGGGAAAGGCGGCGACATCTTCACTCTTGCCGGAGAGATGATTGGCAGTGATGATTTTATCAGACAGGCTGAATATATCTCACAGATTATGAAAATCCCGATGCCCGACGGTTACAGACCGGAGCCAATGCCGAAAGTCAGACCGGAACCGACATTTGAGAATATCGAGGTGGGGCCGCTGTGTTCCCGGAAGTTGCTGAACTATCTCGCGGGGCGCGGAATCCCGGAGAATCTGGCCCGACAGTATTGTGTTCAAGTCGATTACCGTCTGCACGGCAGGGATTATTATGCCGTCGGCTTTGAAAATGTCGAACATGGATTTGAGCTGCGCAACCCGTTTGCCAAGCTCTCTTATCCTCCGAAGGCAATATCGCATATCGCCGGTGGAAATGCAAGATGCAACGTGTTCGAGGGGTTCATCGACTTTCTTTCCGCTGAGAGGCTGGGCTTCAATGACGGTGTGGATTCGGTGGTGCTTAACTCGGTTGCCAATGTCGGCAAGGCGATAACGCCTCTTTCGGATTACTCTCTGATTCTGTGCTATCTCGACAATGACGATGCAGGGCGAAACGCCTTTTCAAGACTTTGCCGGGAGTTCGGCGACAAGGTAGCTGACAAATCAGCTTTATATCCTGAACACAAGGATTTGAATGACTACCTGATGGCTACACAGCCTAAAATCTCCAATAACACTAAATTAAGACTCTGAATTATGAATACAATCCTCAATAAGATTGGCGCAACGCGCCTTACTCCTGCCCGGTTCTTCGGGTTCTGGATAGCTCTTTTTGCAATCGTCCTCGCGCTCACTTCATGTTCCGATGACCTTGATGTGCAGCAGTCTTATCCGTTCACAGTGGAAGTGATGCCCTACGGCGACAAAATCAAGCAGGGGCAGACAGTGGAACTGCGTTTTGAGATAAAGCCGGAGGGCAACTATGCCAACACCCTCTACACCATCCGCTATTTCCAGTATGACGGCGAAGGCACTCTCAAACTGGTTGACGGCCCGGTGCTGGTAAACAATGACCGTGTGCTTCTGGAAAGCAAGGTCTTTCGGCTGACATATACAGCAAAATCCTCTCAGGCCCATAAACTCCTGATTGTGATTGAGGACAACTTCGGCTCAACTCCGTGGGAGCAGACCTTTGAGTTCAACGGCAAGGACAGCGGTGATGATGATGGTGGCAAAATCATCGGCCCGATTGTAGGACCCGTAACACCGGTTATTCGATGAGAAAAATCCTTATATTCCTTATGCCGATAGTGGCGTTGACAGCCACATCGGCGGCTTTCGCCGCAAAGCGGAGCATAATGGAGTTGCCTCCGTATGAGAGAGCTGTCCTGATTATCAAGCACCATGAGACCCTGCATGATTCTCGCCGACACTGGCCATATCTGGGCTACGGTCATAGAAAACTCCCCGGTGAAAAATATTTCCGAGGCTATAAGATGAGTGAACGGGAGGCTGATTTACTTCTACGCAAAGACCTCAATAAGTTTATCGGTATCTTCAATGACCTCAAACCGATGGATGCGCTGCTTATGGGTGTACTATCCTACAATATCGGACCGGGAGCGGTAAAGAAAAGCTCGGTATATCGAAAACTTAAAGCCGGAGACCGAAACATATTCAAAGCCTATACTGCCCACTGTAAATATAAGGGCAGGTTCCATAAAGGACTTTACAAGCGCCGCTGTCAGGAGCTTGCTGCTCTTTTCATTCCGTAAAATTACCGTCTAATATCGTACCGAGGGGATACGCTCTTTTCGGAGTGTGTCCCCTCACTGTATCTTATAGGCAAATCAAATAACATACAAAATGGCTTCGATAAAAGTAAAGTTCCGGCCCTCGACTGTCGCTGACCACGAGGGCGCGATCTACTATCAGATTATCCATGAAAGAAAGGTGCGACAGCTTCTGACCGACTACAAGGTCTTTTCATCAGAGTGGGATGAAAGCCGCTCGATGGTAACCACAACCCAGAAAAGTGAACGTAAATCGTTCATTCTATCAATCCGGGAGCGTATCCGTTGGGACATGGAGCGGTTGACGAAGATTGACCGCAAACTGGATGCCAACGGTCTGACATACACTGCCGATGATGTCATAGACGAGTTCAACCGCTATGCGCATGAATACTCCCTGTTCAACTTCATGGAGAGTCTCATCGCCAGACTGAAACAGAATGGCAAGATAAGGACATCCGAGACATACAGATCCACTCTCCACAGCTTCAAGAAGTTCTTGGCAAGCCAAGCGTCTAAGGACGATAACAGACAAGATGAGGACATAATGCTTGACTGCATCACATCCGAGATAATGGAAGCCTATGAAGCGTGGCACAAGAAACGGGGAGTTGCCCCTAACACCATATCGTTCTATACTCGCGTACTCCGAGCTGTGTATCATCGTGCGGTCGAAGATGATGTCATTGAAAACCGCAATCCGTTCCGAAAGGTATATACCGGGGTTGACAAGACTGTAAAAAGAGCATTGCCGTTAGCGGTCATCAAGAAAATCAAGGCATTGGACTTGTCGCTAACTCCGGCACTCGACTTCGCCCGCGATATGTTCCTGATGAGTTTTTATCTCAGAGGCATGAGCTTCATCGACATGGCTTTTCTGAAAAAATCAGACCTGAAGAACGGTTATATAACTTATCGTCGCCGCAAGACCGGTCAGCAACTGATAATAGAGTGGACAAAGGAGATGCAGATGATTCTCGACAAATACCCTGAGAATAAGAGCGACTATCTGCTTCCAGTCATACGTAATCACGGAATCAATGAGCGATGCACCTATCGCAATACCGCCTATAACATCAACCATAATCTGAAGCGAATCGCAGAAATAGTTGGTGTAAGCATACCTCTGACCCTCTATGTTGCCCGTCATAGCTGGGCATCCGCCGCAAAAGCCAAGGGCATCCCTCTCTCGGTCATATCCGAAGGTATGGGTCACGACAGTGAGGCAACCACCCAAATATATCTCGCAAGTCTTGATACCTCCGTCGTTGACAAAGCCAATTCCCTTATACTCAAAAGCCTTTAGCATAAGCCTCAGTTTCCACCTCGGAAATTGAGGCTTTATTGTTTAGCAATCATCCAACTCTCTAAATTAGAGAGGCTTATTCAATATGCAAAGTTAGTCATTTTTCTGCGAATAAGCACTCTTAAGTCTAGTAAAAATATATGATGATGCTGGATTCTTCGTGGAATTCACTTAGTTGTTTAGGAAATTAAGTTTAATAGTCATCGCAGACAGCTGAACAGAATATGATTACATGGCATCCAACTCTCTAATTTAGAGAGGCTCTACCAATCAATCATATTATGACAATGGAAACCATGCAATATCAACCAGTCGCCATCCCTCTATTTGCGAGGGATAGATTTGTATGTTCGTTGTTTAGCATCTATCCAAATCTCTTGAAGAGAGAGACTTATCCAAGTGCAAAGTTACTAAAAAAATCCGATATATGCGTCATAATCGATTCGCAAAATGTTGGAATACGCCAGGTTTCTTTATCTGCTGGGATATTTGTTTAGGTAATGATTGGACCGAAACTGGTAATATTCTGTAACTCAATGCATGCAGAACAATCCAAATCTCTCTTCAAGAGAGCCTTATATAAATATTAAATCTTATGGCAATCTTTGACCTATTCAGTAAATCCAATCGGAACACCATAAATAAGACGAGTCCACATAGCTCAAGATTTGAAGATGCCTGCGTTGATCCTAATAGACCGGCGCAGACTGCTATTATATATCAAAGCGAACTTGACTATATGTCAAGATGCATTTTAGACTATATTGACATAGAGACAGGAGGTCAGCTTTTCGGATACTGGACTTCGACAGGAGTACCTGTAGTACTATATGCAATCGGACCTGGACGACAAGCGCAACATAATCCCACTTCTTTTATTCAAGATCAGGACTATCTGCAATTGGTTGGGAACGAACTTCATAAAAGGTATAGATTACAGCATATTGGCGAATGGCATTCTCACCACCAACTTGGACTCGCCCATCCAAGCGGTGGCGATGTGAATACCATGCAATATGGTGTAGGAAAACCAGGATTTCCGAGGTTGCTATTGTGTATTGGTAATTGTACTCGCACCCATACTACGGTCAATCCTTTTATATTTCACGAGAAAACTCCCCGTGAATATTCACAGGCGGCTTGGGACATAATAAGCCTTGATAGTCCTTTTAGAAAACTTGTTGATACAGAGCTGCGTTCAATTTTGATTCATCCATACACACGGTCAGCCTCGCATGGTGAAATAAGGAGCACTCGCTATGTGATAAAGGAATCTTCTTCACATAGATTGCATTGGCTAACGGAGAAAGCAGAGAATGTTGAAACGATGAAAACTTTTGTTTCAATGGTTCAATCAATGTATCCATCAATTACTGTGAAAGCTGAAATTCTTGAAAGCGGAGAGCCTTTAATTTCTTTAGTAGAGAAAGGCCTTTCGATAAAACTGCCGTATGGGTTCCCGGTGAAGAGTCCTATAGTGTCCTCTGCCACTGGAAATAATTTATCTTATCGTAGTAACTGGGAAATTGGAGAAGAATCTTTGACTGTAACTTTTGGTCGCTGGATAGCTTCTATACTCCCGAATATGATTAGTGATTCGCGTTCAATGAACGAAACTACAGATGAAGATGTTTATGGTCCGGAAAGGCGAGAATCATTGACAAAAGAAGAGAAGAAAGAATACCGCAAGGCTAAAACACGTACTGAGCGAATTGCTTCTGAAAACCAAATTCTTTCATACTATTTTCATGACGCAGCGTTTGCCTGGAGTGACATTACTGACACTCCGGTTGTAAATATTGTTGCATATCCATTCACAAAAGGAAAGCAATGCGTAATACGCATGACTTTACCAAGTGACTTTCCCGAAAATAGGCCATCAGTACAAATCGGTTATTATCATGAAGATGATACTCCGGAACCGACTTTGCCAAAACATCTTTCGGAAATCAATTACATCCGACTATCGGATTTATTCAATGGAGCTAAAGGGTATTATTCAAGAATGCTTGAATGGACGAATGATAGTTCCTTACTAAAAGCATATATTGTGGCTTGCACTATTGTTTTTTATAGCAATAAAGCCAATAAAGAATGTCGTGACGTAGGATACTATCTGAATCAATTTTTGGATAATGATTCAAAAATAAAAGATTTGATAAAAAATATATCAGAAAAAATAAAAGAGCAAAAACAGTAAACAATGGACTACCAACGCAAACAACTGGAAGAGCAGGTAATCAGTCACTATATGGGAGGAAACAAATCTTTCGCTTTTGGTGATTTGAATACAACTAAACCATATCTCCGCATTGCAGCCCGAACCAATAGCGGTAAAGTCTATGTGCTTCGTATAGAACTCCCCGGATACCCTAACCAAAAACCCAATGCTTATGTAGAATGCATGCTTCGAGACTGCCATGGAAATCTCATGAATGGGGCAAGTACTAAAAACCACACCTTGAGTCCTCACCCTAACGGATGGACGCAAATTTGCCATTATCACCCTGACGCTTGGAAACCGGATATGTCGTTGTGGATGGTATATGTAAGATGTGTGCTTTGGCTGAACATCTACGAACAGACTCTTCGTACCCACAATGATATGGAGTATTATCTCCGTCACATGGGTTCAGATGGTTCAACGATCAGATAGAATATGGCCGACAAGTTATATTGGGATTCTCAAAAAAACACATTCGCACTACGTTCAGAATCAGACTCAGCCACATCTGACATGATTGTAATGGACCCGAATATAGTTCATGTAGATGGACCGATCAGTCCTGACTATGTGGATCCCAATAGATTGATAGGGTTGATAATAAATCACAACAGAGATATTAGGCAAGGTTATATCAAAGATTGTCCAATAAATTATGATGAGACGTTGCTTCGTGAAGCTATTGAAAAATACAATGATATAGTTGAACGTAAATATCGAGACAATTTTAAACTAAGAAACAAATAATAAAGCATATATGGCACAAGAACTAAACCTCGACCAACTCTCCGACGCAATGCGTAAGCAACAGGAGGGCAATACCAACGGCAAAAGAGTCGTATGGGACAGAAACTCCATGACCTTCGTAGAACTGAATAGCAACGAGCAGGCGAACGACACCCAAAGCGTCGTAAACGATGTATCTAAAAGACCTTTTTATTCGGCATGATTACGGAATCTGATTTTGGGAAACGTGTTTACTATATTGATGGTGAACAGTTGAACCAGTTTGTGGCATCATCTGAATACGTTTGCACAGGTTATGGCTATGAATGGGAAAAAGAAGGTGTAACACATATTCATTTTTCTCCGTTAGAACATTCTTTTGGGAAAAAACTGAACGTTAGCTTCGCCAAAGAGAATGGTCATCATTTATCAGATGCGAATATAAAAGTTGATATCGCATCTAATGGCTCTGCCCTTGTAGACGGGACTGAGGTTACCATAATACCCTCGAGAGAAAATCTATACAAACGAAACAAAGGTCTGATTGAACTTGATATTCTCGCAAATAAGAGAGTCCTGATAATTGGTCTTGGAAGTGGCGGCTCTCCGATAGCTGTTGAACTTGCAAAAGCAGGGGTTGGTCAGTTCGCTCTTGCTGATTTTGACAGAATAGAACTTCACAATCTATCACGACACATCTGTTCGCTCAACGATTTAGGTCGACTAAAAACCGATGCGGTTTCGGATGCCATTAAAGGCAAGAATCCATATGCTGTTGTTGATAAACTCCCCATCGATGTAAGCAAAAATCTTGACATTCTTGAAGAAGAGATCAAGAAAGCAGACATTGTAATGTGTTGTACTGACAATAACTCATCACGTTTTCATACGTCTGAATTACTTGTAAAACATAACAAGGTGGGATTGTTTGGTCGTGCCATAACACGAGCTGAAGGTGGTGATGTGTTTATTTATCGTCCTGGTCAGGCTTGCTATTTTTGCTTACTTGGTAGCGAC
>USIY01000075.1 GCA_900554845.1 uncultured Bacteroidales bacterium
GTGATATATCATTCTCAATCCACGCAATATCGCCAGGTCACCGAAACTCAGCACATCCGGGCGTTGCATTGAAAAAAGCATGAGCATCTCCGCGCTCCAGACTCCCACCCCTTTCAGTTGCGTGAGTTTTTCTATGACTTGTTCGTCGCTCATGCTGTAGAACGACAGGACGTCAAACTCGCCCGACTCAAACCTACGGGCAGCGTCCCGGATATATTCTACTTTGCGAAACGAAATGCCTACTGACTGCAGTAGCTCCGGAGAAATCGCCAATATGTTTTTCGGTGACACTTCTCCTACCGTCTCTTCGACTTTGCGCCAGATGCTTTCGTGTGCTTTCGTCGATATCTGCTGACCGACAATGGAATGGACCAAAGCGGCGAACACATCGGGAATTACCCGTCTGCGCACCACGCCGATCTTATCTATAACCTCGGCCATCCGTGGGTCACGGCTCCTGAGGTAGTCAATTTCCTTTTCGCCGTATTGGAAAATGCTCTCCATCCTTATAAACTATTATGTTTGTCATCCCAGAGGATGTAGGCGGCGGAGAAGATCCCCAGCACCACCAGCCATGCAGCCTGCATACTCCACATCACCAGAGAAAAGGCCGTTCCTTGAGTGTCGCTTACGCCATAAAGCGACAGAGCATACATCACGGCTACATTCCAGGGCCCAAGACCTCCGTTGGAAGGAACTGCCATAGAGAAACTGCCGAAGACGAACACCACCAGCCCAGGAATAAGTCCATAACATGTACCCGGTTCGGTCACAAGCGCCCGAGTGAAAGGGAATGCATAGAAAGTCACATAAGTCTCGAGGAAATAACAGGTCCATATTCCGACGGTCAGAAATGCGTAAGCCCATTTCCCTTTCATGGTGAACAGCACCTTGAAGCCGTCCCATATCTTGGCCGCGTCGGAATCAATGTCGGACACCACCTTGAATTTACGGCAGAAGCGCAACACGGCCCAAATCGCACCGACAATGGCGGCAAGGACGCACCATATTCCGGGATCGCGCAACATATCGCTTATGTCGCGTCCTATGGAATAATGTATAAGAAAGGCATCCATCGCGCTCTTGGCCACGACGAGAGCAAGGCAGAACAGCGCCAGAACCACTACCAGATCGGATCCGCGGTCGCCGCAATCCGTTCCGACCACCGTGGAGAGAGGAACGCGCTCGCGCTTGCTTATATATACACACCGCCATGCCTCTCCAAGACGGGGAAACACAAGATTCAAGGCGTAGGCTCCGAATATCGAGACCGACTCGCGAATCACCGGCATTCGCGGCACTCCGGCGCCTCGCAACTGAATACCCCAGCGAATGCCGCGGATGATGTGCGACAATGTCGTGATGACCATCATTAATGCCAAATACCAGACATTGCAGTCCGTTTTTACTACTGCGACCACATCGTGAAAGCGGACCTTGTGAAAGAGCCACACCACCAGCAACACGGAAATGGCCACCGGAAACATATATTCTATCCCCTTGACCACATATTTCCGGACATGAATCCACAATGATCCGGCATTCGACCCGGTACTCTCCATAACCTTGACTTTATCCTTACAACGTTCCTACTTTCCCTTTGGTTACTTCACCAATCATCGTCACGGTCGCCGTTGTCATCATCATCATCACTGTCATCGTCATCCCAGTTATCATCGTTCCAGTCATCGTCATCTTGATCACCTTCGATATCGTCGCAGTCTAAGCCATTGTCATCGTCGTAAAGAATCGCTTCGGTTTCCAATTCTGTCAGATCGTCACGAATTTCCTCCAATTCGGCAAGCGTGTATTCTATGGAATCATTGTAAGGGAAATCGTCCTTCAAGTATTTCTTAAATTCTTGGATACGACCGGAGACATACTGATAGCTGCTGTCAAAATCCTCAGGCTCGAGTTCCGTAATGAACCGGGTTTCTGATTCGATGTCGTCAATACGTTCAACGAGAGCTTCCAGTTTCCCATAGTATTCGTCGCTCTTTTTCTCATGATCGCTGCGGCCGTCCATCCAAGGGAGGCCTCTCCTGCCGCTTCTTTTTGAATCGAAATACATAAAAATCAAGGTGTGACAACAGAGACTTTCTTAGAAACTGTTTAAATTTATTTTCAAAGGATTTTGAGAAGATTTTTGAGATGTTTTTGCAAGTTGAGAAAGGAGAAACCTTTCGGTTTCGACTGCCGAGACTTGGCGAACCTTCAGCTCATCGACCGTAGGGAGATAAAACAGCCAAAAAGATTCTTAAAAGCTTTGAAAGAACTCTTATAATAAAATTTTCGAAAGAAATTTAAACAGTTTCTTACATGCTCAAATTCTTACAGCCGAACAGAAATGTGCCAAACTCAAGATCCCGGAACCGACCTTAGCCGATTCCGG
This sequence comes from uncultured Bacteroidales bacterium, assembly GCA_900554845.1. GTDB lineage: Bacteria > Bacteroidota > Bacteroidia > Bacteroidales > Muribaculaceae > Lepagella. Next base: position 2,393 of record USIY01000075.1, read on the forward strand.
GATCTCACACAATGGCGTCCGCTTAGCCCGCGACCACATTGTAATATGTCAATTATGTTATTCCGGTAATAACGACACATACCCTCCTACCGATGGCATGCCGAATGCCTCGGTTATCAATGAGCCTGTATCTGGACGTCGGAACAATACACTCGACATATCATGTAGACTTATCACTGTTTTGCTTGAGTCGTATTCTTCCGATCCAACGTCTATACTGTGGTGTTTCAGTCCACCATTTCGGATTTCATACTTTTCCACCTGACCAGGATGCTCGTTTACGAGAATCGTATATTTTAAATCTCGAAGCCCGTTGGCTTGAAATTTTAAAATCTCAGAAATATTCAGAATCCTCGCCATGCCGTGAATCTCGGCGAGATTGCGCCACTCGGATTCTTTAGGATCGACATATATACGAATTCCGGCATCAGGTTCCGCATGTTTTATATAATCCAAAAGTCTATAAGTGCTGCATTGGTCCGTTGAGTACAATCTTTCGATATCCACCCTGCTACGGTCAATGAGAGAAGTGAATGCCACCGCTGTCACTATGCCTTGAGATGTCGTTGTATAATATATGTGTCCTCCACGAACTTCACTCAACTGAATCGCAGTCCTAAGATCTTGCTCGGTATGGACCAGCTCCATGTCTATGCCCGATGATTCAATACCTGTCACCAATTTCAAAATCTGATCCAATATGCCATGATCTGTACTTTTATCCACGGCATTACCATGTACTGTGGAATAATAATGACGTTTCAGATCCGCCACCTTTTCCTTTTGCTGCTCCAGTATCACTTCATACTCCGCCTTGAAATCATGCAGCGAAGTATAATTTTGCTGACATCTATAAAAAGCCTTGACATATCCGTGATGGGTAAAATAACGCACCAATCTTTCAGTCCTGGGAACTACGAAAGTGAACGCAAAACCGGCTTCTTTGGCTCTGTTGTTGATGCGGTCGAGCAGACGTGTCATCACTCCTTCATTTCGATGCTTGGATTTCGTGGCAAGTCCACAGAGATATAGTCCACGAATATGTCCTTCGGAACCTCCGAATTCATACGGCACACCCATGAGCGCTCCTATTATTTCTGATCCTTCGGCTTCGAATTCTACCCATTCAGAATTAAAATAGCGATCGAACAACAGATTGACATATGCGTCCGACTCATGGAAAGTGTCTTTCCACAAGGCCGACATTTTGCGCTTTATATCTATCGCTTCCATCAATTAGAGTTATAATGTGTCTTTATTGTTTGAGAATTCTAATTCTCCATACATTGAAGCAAACTTGAAATACAAAATTACAAAAAAATTCGTAATTTTGTAAGTTAAAATATTATCTGATGGAAAAAGATATAGAGATAGGTGGTTTACGCATGCATTATGACGAGACAGGGCCAGTAGATGGACGTCCCGTAGTATTGATGCACGGCTGGGGCTGCAACTTTTTGACAGTACGAAGCATAGCAGCCATATTGGAGACCGGAATGCATGTCTTCAACCTTGATCTCCCTGGTCATGGCAAAAGTCCTGAGCCGCCAACGATCTGGGGCGTAGGAGAATATACTGATTTTGTAAAAAAATTCATCGACATCCTCAAGCTTCAGGATCCGGTACTTATAGGACATTCATTCGGCGGCAGAATCGCCATAATGCTTGCTTCCCAATGTCCTCTAACCAAGATGATGCTTGTGGACGCAGCCGGCATAAAACCAAAACGTCACCTTAAATATTATATTAAGGTTTATTCCTTCAAGACCGCCAAACATGTCTTGCCCCTTGTTTTGGGAAAGAAGCGAGCCTTAAAAACATTGGACGCATGGCGTGGCAAAGCCGGATCCGCCGATTATAGGCAGGCGTCCCCCATCATGCGACAGATTATGAGCAAGGCAATAAATCAGGACCTGACCCCCCTCCTTACCTCCATTAAAGCCTCCACTCTGTTGATCTGGGGTGAGAAAGATACCGCCACTCCCATGCGGGACGCCAGAATCATGGAGAAGAATATCCCAGACGCAGGTCTTGTAAGTTTCCCCGACGCAGGGCATTTCTCATTCCTTGATGAACCGGGACCGTTCCGTGCCGTAGCAAAGGAATTCTTCAAACAGGAACTTAAATAACCCATAAACTTAAGATAAAGTGAGTGTCTATTCAATTGCGATCTACGTGATTTTGAGCCTGTATTTAGTGCTCAACTTCAAGTATGACCTACAGATGTTTCAGCAGAATTCCTACAGGCTGAAACGTTATTTCCGATGGCTTAAAGGTGATGCAGGCAGCAGCTGGCGTCTTGTCGACGTGGCGTGTCTTTTCCTCTCCATGTCTACTCTGCTTGATTTCAGATTGTCGGCTCTTGTCATTGCAATGGTGGCTTTGACTAAAATTTTCTTGATTTTCAAGCGCAAGTCAAAGAAACCTTTGGTATTCACAAGCCGTGTATGGCGTCTCTATTCCGTGACCGGGATTCTGGCTCTCGGCGGAATTGCAGGTGCAGTGTTTGGACTTTACGGCAAGGAATTCTGGGGATATTATCCCGGAGCCGCGATGATTGTGAACTGCATATTGCTGATGTCGATTTTCTCCTATATCGTAGTTTCTATTGCCGATATCATATTGATGCCGGTGGAATGGCTTAACCGCCGCAGGTACATCAACGACGCAAAGCGTATTCTTCGCTCCATGCCGGATCTGAAAGTGATAGGCGTCACCGGTTCTTACGGAAAGACAAGCACAAAACATTATCTGGCACGAATTCTAAGCGAAGAATTCGACACGCTGATCACTCCCGGATCTTTCAATACTCCTATGGGCGTGGTCCGAACCATCCGCGAACAAATGAAACCGTACAATCAGATATTTGTCTGCGAAATGGGAGCCAAACAAGTGGGCGACATCAAGGAAATATGCGATATAGTGCATCCCTCTATCGGCATAGTGACGGCTGTTGGCCCGATGCATCTTGAGACTTTCAAAAGCATCGACAACGTTTGCCGGACAAAATTCGAGCTGGTGGACGCTCTTCCCACGGACGGTTTTGCAGCCATCAACAATGACTCGGATCCATGCGCGGCACGTAATGTAAAGAATGTTCGTGCCGTCAGATATGGAGTGACGTCCAAATCCGGATGCGATTATTATGCCAAAGATGTGCATTATACGGCATCGGGGACAAGCTTCGTCGTAAAAGGTCCCGAAGGTCTTGAATTCGATGTGAAAACACAGCTGTTGGGTGAAGGTAACATTTCAGATCTGCTGAGTGCCATTGTCATAGCGTTGCATCTTGGCATGACACCTGCAAAGATCAGGATAGCGGTGGCAAGCATACAGCCAGTGGAGCATCGTCTAAGCATCCGCCAGATCCCCGGCAACATTACCGTGATCGACGATGCGTTCAATTCAAATCCCTCCGGAGCTCGCATGGCCGCGGATGTATTGGCTCATTTCAAAGAGGGCCGACGCATTATGATAACGCCCGGAATGGTGGAACTCGGCGCTCGGCAGGCCGAACTTAATAGGGAATTCGGCGAATACATAGGCTCCGATGACCGAGCTGACGTGATAATCATTGTGGGCCAGACAAACCGCGACGCATTGGTAAAAGGTGTAAAGACCACCGATTTCAACTCCGATAATCTGATTGTGGTGGACAGCTTCACCGAGGCCCAGCAACGTCTCCAGCCGCTGCTGACTCCAGGAGCAACAGTCCTTTATGAAAACGACCTGCCCGATTCATTCAAGTAAAATATTTGATTAACACCGTATAAAAGGCGCTGCGTCATCAACGACACAGCGCCTTTTCATTTCTGTTGGAACAGCATATAAACTCATTTTCATCTTCCTTTCGGAAACAGAGTGCTCCCAAGAATTGTTAATATTCTGGATTGGCTTCCACTCCAGTCCGAAAAGGTTATGAAAAAGTATTATTGCTGTGACAATGGATATGTTGAGCATCCTGAATGGGTGCCGTATTGCTGGGTCAATATTGAGCAACCGGACGAAGAAGACTTGAAGTTCATGATAGATGACCTTAAGATCCCCTCGGACTTTGTGGACAGCATTGCCGATCCCGACGAACGATGCCGCATAGAACGCGACGGCAACTGGAAAATGACTATTCTGCGTATACCTAAGGAATCGCGCACGGAGGACGCCCCTTATACCACCGTACCGGTTGGCATCATCACCAACAATGAGGTGATCCTGACGCTCTGTTACCACAAGACTCAGCAGATGAATGACTTTGTGGACTACACTCGCCGCAAGGGAATAGCAATCAATACGGAGGAAGACTTTGTGCTGCGAATCATCTACTCCACGGTATATTGGTTCCTACGGTACCTGCGCGATATCGGAAAGACTGTGGCGGCGGCGCACCGGATGGTATCTCACGGCATCCGGAATGAAGACCTGATCAAATTGCAGGGGTTGCAGACCACGCTGGTGTACTTCAGCACATCCCTCGACGGCAACGCAATGCTTAACGAACGTCTACTTCACGTTTACGGTGACAATTACGACAAGGACCTGTATGAAGACACCAATATCGAGCTCCACCAGGCCGCTACCACCACCAGCATATATACCGACATCTTGGAATCCATGCAGGATTCGTTCGCATCGATCATCAGCAATAATGTAAACGACATAATGAAGAAGATGACTGCGGTGAGCATCGTGCTTATGTTTCCCACGCTCATAGCCTCATTTTACGGCATGAACGTATCCATCAGCTACGGCAACTATCCTTATCTATTCTGGATCATAGTCGGCGGCTCCCTGTTGATCTCCTGTCTGCTCTTCATCCTTCTCAAGAAGTTTCGCTGGCTCTGAACCGTCTCACAGTATATCCTGCACAATCCACTCGCCGGATTTGTTGGAACCTTTTCGCGACAGAACGCCTTCCTGTTTCAGTTTCCCTACGATCTTTTGAACGCCGATCCTCGAAAGACCGATAAGTTGCGCCACTTCTTCCAGTGTAATTGTGGAATTTCTGGAAAGAATATGCACCACTTTGTCTCTGTTGGATTTAATTCTTTGAATATCATATGGAAGGCTATACGGCACATTCTCATGCAGACGGTCTTGGACGCTTCTTTGCATGAATCGGCCTTGTCGGGTCGGCCTATTCGGCATATAGTATGCCCCGGCTTCTCTTATTTCCGGTGCATGTTCAAACACTTCCGAAACTCCATAATCTTCTCCAGGAATATCATACAGTCGCTTCATGGCGGGAATATCGGGTTGTTGTCCTCCGAAATCAAGGATTAGCGTGGTGCGGTCTGTGCCTCCGGAGGTTGTCACTTCCAGTTTTGGCGTGCAATGATACACACTTTGCCAGGTCTTGAAAATTCCTTGAAGTCCGCTTCCGGCCCGTTCGCCGTACTCTACCATAGCGAGCATTTTCATCATCACTCCGTTGCGGGGATCTGAGGCGCTGTCCTGCAGGGCTTCGTTCAGCGATACCCGCATACTGCCGGGGTTGGCGAACTTGAATCCTTCGGCGCTTTTCTGGACCACCACTCCGCGACGTCCGTAGAAATCGGCGTTAGCAAGCATGTTGACTGTCGCCTCGCGCACTGTTTTGTGAAGAGGCGTGTCGTCGTCCCGGAAGTTTCCTTTGAACATGAAAGGCACTTTCAGATCGGCCTGTAGTTTAGGAATAACTTTCAGGATAAAATCGAACACGTTCCCGCTCCAGTCGCCAGACTGCGACGTGATGCGGTCGGTCCACCGGGCATAAATGCCGTTGGTTCGGTTCTCTTGATAATCCAGAAAATAGTTTGGGAATACCGCTGCAATCTCATATTCATAGCCGAACATTAGAAGTCCGGCCACTGTGGGATGAAACTTTCCGGTTTCCTTGTCTTCGCGCACGGCTCCGATCCGCCGCAGAAACATCGTGTCGTCCTCTTGGTTCCACAGATGCTGCTGACGGATCAGTTTGAAGATGTTGCGGTATGACTTCACGGTGTCGGGACAGAACACCGTCACATCGAGGTCGGTCAACAGTTTGTTGTCATCGGTAACCAGTGCTGAGTCGCGGATCATCAGCGAAACCTCTTCGAGCGAGCAATGATAATCGCCCTCGAAGTTACGGCGATAAGTTCCGGTGCGTGGATCGGCTCCGACATACACTGGGCGCGTGGTGCGTTCTGCGCGCGGCACATGAATCACGATTACGTCTTTGCCTTCTACGGTATCCACATACGCCATGCTGTCTGTCAGGATGTTGCTGCTTACTTTCTGTCGATTGTTGACCATGTTCCAGAAATCCTTGAGCATTTTGTATGCGTCTTTTAGTCCTTCCACCGTGAGTCTGCCGTGCTCTTTTTCGTTGACGCCGAGCACGATCACTCCCCCTTCGCTGTTGGCGAAAGCGGAATATGACTTCCACAGTGAGTTAGGCAGTCCGCCGCGGCCTGACTTGACTTCCAGCACGCCGTTCTCTTTATATGTGGTCAGTCTCTCGAGACTAAAAGATTCTGTAGTCCTCATAATTGCCTATTATTTATCGGTTATATACATTATAACG
>USIY01000076.1 GCA_900554845.1 uncultured Bacteroidales bacterium
TGGCTTGGCGACAGATGCCGCTTAGCCTATATTCAATTTTTAACGAACTATTGTTATAAGCAACTTGTCAAAATTGCGTTAATAACGTAACAAGAATGAACAACGTTATACAGGAAATTGAATAAATGGATAATTTCGCAGCTATAGATTTTGAAACGGCCAACGGGCGCAGATCAAGCGTCTGCAGCGTCGGTATTGTGATAGTGCGTGACGGTGAGATTGTTGACAAATTCTACAGTCTGATTCATCCTACGCCGAATTATTACACATACTGGACCACACAGATTCACGGGCTGACGCGCAAAGACACTGACCGTCAACCTATATTTCCGGATGTCTGGGCACAGATCTCTCCTCGTATCGAAGGACTGCCTCTTGTGGCGCACAACCGACCATTTGACGAGGGATGTCTGAAAGCTGTGTTCCAGGAATACGGCATGGATTATCCAGACTATGAATTCCACTGCACTCTCGCGGCTTCACGGCGGTGCTTACGCAACCTGTCAAGCCACTGTCTCGATGTCGTGGCCTCGGCCTGCGGTTATGACATGGAAAACCATCACCACGCGCTTGCAGATGCCGAAGCCTGCGCCGCAATAGCCTTGAAAATTCTCTGACAATTGAAAACTTTATAATAAAACATACGATATTCATGCGGAAAATTGGTATTCTTATTTTTGCAGCGGCCTCACTACTTGCAAACGCTCAAAATAAAATAGATCTTTCAGGCGACTGGCAATTCGCGCTCGACCGCGAGGGAACGTTCTCCCCTTCCAAAAAGATGACTGAGAAAGTGATTCTTCCGGGAACCACGGATACAAATAAAAAAGGAGACGCGTTGTCCGACCGAAGCGAGACAACCCATTTGTCCAGGAAATATTCCTACAAAGGGAAAGCATGGTATCGACGTACGGTAGATATTCCTAAAGAATGGAAGGGAGATTCTATCTGGCTCTCATTGGAACGCACCAAACCCACGCAAGTATATGTGGACGGACACTACGCAGGATCGTCCAATGACATATCCACACCGCAAGAATACAATCTAAGCAAGTGGCTCACACCCGGAAAACATACAGTCGACATCATGGTGGACAACGGCAGCGGTGTTCCGGAACAGCTGTATGCAAGCAGCCATGCCTATACGGAGGACACACAGACCAACTGGAACGGCATAATAGGCGACATTTCATTGACCAACAAGAAATACTACCTGCAAACCATTGATGAAGTGCATCCCTCGCTGCGTGATTTTAAAGTTGACGGACGGCATCTCTATGCCAACGGGAAACGTGTCTTTCTGCGAGGAAGGCATGACGCCTGCGTATGGCCTCTTACCGGACACGTGCCTATGGATATAGAATCATGGCGTAAGTATATGAAAGTCTGTGAAGAATACGGACTGAATCATGTTCGATTCCATTCGTGGTGTCCACCGGAGGCTGCTTTCCAGGCCGCGGACGAAGCAGGAATAGTGCTGCAGCCCGAGCTCCCTTTCTGGGGAAGCTTTGACAAAAACGACAGTACTCTGATGAATTTCCTACATAAAGAGGGAATAAACATTCTGAAGCGCTACGGACATCACCCCTCGTTCAGACTTTTCGCATTGGGTAACGAGCTTTGGGGCGACATTGACGAAATGAAGAAATTCACCGATGACTTCAAGGAGATCGCACCCGACAAACTCTATACTTTCGGATCAAATTATTATCTCGGTTATCAGGGCGTGAAACCCGGCATGGATTTTTTTGTGACATGCAGGATCGGCGGCGAAGGCTGGGGCAATTATAATACTCATACACGCGGTTCATTTTCATATGCCGACGCTATGGAGGGAGGTATGATCAACCATTTCAGGCCCAATGCCTCAATGAATTTTGAAGAGCCATGCCTTACAAGTCCTGTTCCGGTGATCAGCCATGAGACCGCGCAGTTCCAGACATATCCCGATTTCAACGAAATTGAGAAATATAAGGGTGTTCTTACTCCTTGCAACATGGAAGTTTTCCGCGACAGACTGAAGGACGCGGGTATGGCCGACTTGGCGGAGGATTTCCACAAGGCCAGCGGCCAGTGGTCGTTGAGACTCTACAAGCAGGACATAGAAATGGATCTGCGTACGCCAGACATGGCAGGATTCCAATTGCTCGACCTTCAGGATTATCCCGGGCAAGGAAGCGCATACGTCGGCATCCTTGACGCTTTTCTTGACAGCAAGGGAATGTGCACTCCCGAAAAATGGCGCGAATGGTGCGCTCCTGTAGTGCCGTTGCTTGTCGCGGATTCGTACTGTTACACTTCAACTGACACAATCCATGCCGAGTTGCAAATCGCCGATTACGGGACGGAATCCATCGCCGGCAAAACCCTGAGCTGGAAATTGAGCGACTTACGTTCGGGGGAAATGACTGTGCCAGATGGAGAAGGCCTTATAACAGTAGGCAAAATCGACATTCCGCTGGCCGGAACAAAAACTCCAGACAAGCTTCGTTTCGAGTTGTCAATAGAGGGAACCGACTGGCGCAACGGTAATGACATCTGGGTATATCCTGAAAATGCGGATTACTCAAAACTGAAGAAAAATATAATAGTCACTCACAATCTGACTGAAGACATAGAGAAGAAGCTTGAGAAAGGAGCAAGAGTATTGCTTATGCCGGATTCCACAGATCTGTGTGTAGGACCATTGTTCCAGACCGATTATTGGAACTACAGGATGTTCAAGACAATCTGTGAGAAAAACAACAGAACCGTATCGCCCGGCACACTCGGAATACTTGCGGATCCTTCCCATCCCCTGCTCCGGGAATTCCCCAACGACGGACACAGCGACTGGCAATGGTGGGCTGTTGTAAAAGAAAGCCATCCTTTTATTCTTGACAACACTGCTTCATCTTATCGACCTATAGTTCAAGTCATAGACAATATAGAGCGCAACCACAAGCTTGGCCTTGCGTTTGAATTCACCGTCGGCAAAGGCAAACTGCTCGTAGTGATGTCAGACCTTGAAAAAGCATCGAAGTTTCCGGAGGGTCGACAGTTCTACGCATCAGTATTGAGTTACATGAATTCCTCGGATTTCAATCCCGACACCAAGATTTCCATATCTGATTTGAACAAACTGTTTACCACCCCCGTGGAAGAAGGTCATATCGGTGCTTTGGACAATATTTCTCCGTATTAATCCATAGAGGGCATAGATTGTCAATCTAAGAAAACCAATGCTATGAACGATCAAGAGAATAAATATCTTCCCGAAGCGGACGCAAGACCGAATACAAAAGCAAGTTTCAACCGTACTCAGCTCTATATATGGCTGGGAGTGCTACTCGTAGGCGGCGGACTCGGATTCCTCAAAGTAGAGGCTATAGACAAGACCGCCAATGTAATAGCTTTGATATACACTCGTTTGTTTCAGCTTCTTGCCGTACCGACGATAGCCTTGGCAGTGATAACCACTCTCGCATCGTTCGGCAAAGATAAATCTACGGCTAAAATCTTCGGGAAATCATTACAATATACTCTTCTGACCACCTTGGCAGCAGCTATAGTTGGCGTCTCTCTGTATGCCTTGATACGTCCTGCAAATTTACCGTCCAGCCTGTTGACTACCGACACGGGCGCAGTCCCTGAAAATTTGAAGAATTTTTCGCTTGCCGATCATTTTCTGTCGGTGATCCCTGACAATTTAATAAAGCCGTTGCTTGAAGGGAATGTCCTGTCCATTTTACTGATAGCTTTCGCCATGGGCTTCGCGATATCAAGAATGCCTGACACAGATGGAAAGACAACTCTCAGAAAATGTCTTGACGGCCTTCAAGAAATGCTATTCATGCTTATCCGCGGTCTTATATGGTCACTGCCTTTAGGAATCCTGGCATTTGCCGAACAACTTACGGCCCAAGCGTCGGGAGGAGTGATGCTCGACACGATCGGCAAATATGTGGCAGTGGTTGTCGGAGGCAATTTTATGCAAATGATAATAGTGTTGCCCTTGTTCCTATTGGCACGCGGCTTAAATCCCATCAAAACTTTCAAAGCTATGTTTCCCGCCGTGCTTATGGCGCTCTTCACAAAGAGTTCGGCGGCCACCCTTCCTGTAACGATGCAAAACGCGGAGACAAGGCTTGGGGTGAATCCCAGAATCTCAAGATTCGTACTCCCCTTGTGCACAACCATCAATATGAACGGATGCGCCGCTTTTATTGCCGTGACATCATTATATGTGCTTCAGAATGGAGGAATGGCTGTCGATTTTTCCGCCATAGCCCCATGGGTTTTAATAGCTGTGATATCGGCAATCGGAAACGCCGGCGTTCCGATGGGATGTTATTTCCTCACACTTTCACTGATGACGGGCATGGGAGCGCCAGTGGCTGTAATGGGTATAATATTGCCCGTATATACCATAATAGATATGATCGAAACTGCAGAAAATGTCTGGTCCGACTCATGCGTATGCGCGATGACAGCCCATGATCTGAAAGAAGTTCGAAAAAATAATGTTGTATAGCATAAAATTTTTGTGTAACTTTGCATTCTGAAATACCCTGACGCCAATTCGTGGTTAATTGTAGCAATTATTCAGTTACAAAACGACATAAGCGACAACGGAACAAGGATAATAATGTTTAATTGAATTGCCCAATGGGATTATTTTCGTTCACACAGGAATTAGCGATGGATTTGGGGACTGCCAATTCCATCATTATACATAACGACAAGATAGTTGTCGATCAGCCGAGTGTTGTGGCTATCGAGAACAAGACGGACAAATTGCTTGCCGTAGGTGAGAAAGCTCATCAGATGGAGGGTAAGGAACCTCCCGGCATCCGTACAATCCGTCCACTCCGAGACGGTGTCATCGCCGACTTCAACGCCGCGGAACAGATGATTCGCGGAATGGTGAAGATGGTTAGCAGCAAACGGCGTCTTTTCACCCCGGCTTTACGCATAGTGGTATGCATCCCCTCGGGTTCCACGGAAGTTGAGATCCGTGCCGTGCGCGATTCCAGCGAACATGCGGGGGGGCGTGACGTGTATATGATCTACGAGCCAATGGCCGCGGCTCTGGGCATCGGTCTGGACGTAGAGGCTCCGGAAGGCAACATGATCGTAGACATAGGCGGCGGATCAACTGAAATAGCGGTGATATCACTGGGTGGCATTGTTTCCAACAAGAGCATACGCACGGCAGGCAACGATCTGACGGCCGACATACAAGCGCACATGGCCAATCAGCACAATGTGAAAGTAGGTACCACCATGGCCGAGCTGATCAAGATCAATGTCGGTTCCGCACTCCCCGATCTGGATGACGCACCGGAACCTTATATCATCTGCGGGCCCAACAAAATCAACTCTCTTCCGATGGAAGTCGCTGTGACCCATGATGAAATAGCACATTGCATAGACAAGACCATCCAGAAAATGGAAACGGCCATACGCGACTCATTGGAGCAGACTCCTCCTGAACTGTATGCCGATGTGGTTCGCAACGGTATCTATCTTGCAGGCGGGGGCGCGTTGCTGCGCGGTCTTGCCAAGCGTTTCTCCGACAAATTCGAAATTGAATTCAAAGTGCCGGAGGACCCGTTGCATGCGGTTGCCAAAGGCACCGGTGTCGCTCTGAAGAATATCAACAGGTTCTCTTTCCTGATCCGATAACATATAATTCCATTGGATCGGAATGAAAAATCTTCTGACATTCATTCTGAAATATTCACGTTGGTTTGTCTTCACGATATATGTGACGATAAGCATAGTTCTGCTGGTAGTTAACCATAACTATCAGCAGTCCATATATTTATCATCGGCAAATGTAGTGACTGGAACCGTCTACGACAGCTGGTCGGCGGTGACCGGTTATTTCCATTTGCGCAGTATCAATGAAAGTCTGCAGCAACGTAACGCGGAATTGCAGAACGAAGTGCTCAACTTAGAGAATCAGTTGATGCAAATGCGTGCCATAGCGAACGACAGTATCCCGACACCTACGATAGAACGATTCGATTACATCGCGGGACGAGTAATCAACAACAACACACGGCATCCCAAGAACTTCTTCACTATCGACCGAGGTTCATTGGACGGTGTTGTCACAGGGATGGGAGTAGTGGACCAAAACGGTGTTGTAGGAATCGTTAACGTCACCGGGCCCCACATGTCGCGAGTTATATCGTTGCTCAACGAGACGCAGCGTTTTTCAGTAAAGCTTAAAGACAAGCCTTTTTATGGCTCATTGGTTTGGAGAGGAAGCGATCCAAACACCGCCTATGTGGAAGAAATTCCGCGTCACGCTGTATATGAAATCGGAGACACAATCGTGACCTCGGGTTTCAGCACATCCTTCCCGGAAGGGATTCCCACCGGAATCATACTTAGCCGCGTACACAGCAAAGATGACTCTTTCTTCACTTTCAAAGTAAGACTGGCATCGGATTTTCGGACTTTAAGTTCAGTGCGCGTTATCAAGGATATATACAAAAATGAAATCGACTCGTTGTCAAGTTTTGACGCTTTAACAACCGATTGAACTAATGGACACCAATTTCATAAAGAATCTGATCATATTGGTATTGCTGATCATAGCCCAGGTGCTGATCTGCAACCATATCATGCTGTTCAATGTGTCCATGGCATTCGTTTTCATATACGTCATCATCAGTCTGCCTATGAATTTAAAGACGGACTGGTTGCTGACATGGGCATTCCTAAGCGGACTGACAGTAGACATATTCTCGGATACTTTAGGCGTAAATTCTCTGGCATGCACTTTGCTTGCCATAATGAAACGGCCCATGTTATATGCCTACATTCCTAAAGACGATCATACAAAAAATGTGACGCCATCATTGAAAAACCTCGGATTCACTGTATATTTCAAATATCTTGTCTCCATGTCTACGGCTTACTGCGCGATGGTGTTCACTATTGAATATTTCTGTTTCGCCGACATCAAGGAAATCGTCATAATGACTGCGTCGAGCACAATTTTTACCTCGCTTGTACTAATGGCAATAGACTGCCTCATAATCTCAAGACGTGAGAAAAGACTATAATTTAGAAAAACGTAAATTCGTCATAGGCGGCTTTATCGTTGTCATCGTCCTGATCTATATAATCCGGCTGTTCAATCTTCAAATAGGCGACGGGAGTTATAAAGGACAGGCGGACAGCAATGCTTTTCTGCGACGCACTATCTATCCGGCCCGAGGTCTTGTTTATGATCGTAACGGCCGGCTTATCGTGTTGAACAAACCGGCCTATGACGTAATGATAATTCCCAAAGATGTAGCACCCTTCGACACCATAGCCCTCTGCTCTGTTCTCGGGCTTACCCCCGAACAACTTAAAGAGAAATGGAAAGACATGAAGGACACGCATAAAAATCCGGGGTATTCCGCCTACTCTCCTCAAAAGCTCATCTCACATCTTTCGCAGGAAGACTACGGCAACCTACAGGAGAAACTCTACCTTTTCCCGGGATTTTTCATCCAAAAACGCACCGTCAGGGAATATGCCACTACGGCCGGAGGAAATATTCTGGGTAATATAAGGGAAGTATCGGCCAACGACATTGAGAAAGACAGGTATTACCGCCGTGGCGATTACACAGGAGATCTCGGAATAGAGAAAAGTTATGAGACGGCTCTTCGCGGAAACAAAGGCGTTGAAATCTTAATGAAAGATGCATACGGGCGCATCAAGGGTAAATATGAGAATGGGGATTTCGATGTGGCGCCTGTATCGGGACACAATCTTAAACTGAGCATAGACTGGGATCTTCAGGAATACGGAGAAAAGCTTATGACCGGGAAAATCGGAGCCATAGTCGCCATAGAACCGTCAACAGGAGAGATTCTCTGCCTGGTCACCTCACCCGGTTACGATCCATCGTTACTCGTGGGACGCGAACGAGGGAAAAATTACGCTGATCTCGTAATGGATAAATACAAGCCCTTATATAACCGCGCCATTCAGGCTGCTTATCCACCGGGATCGACATTCAAGCCTACGCAAGGCCTGATATTTCTTCAAGAAGGTACTGTGACCCTTTCCACTATGTATCCTTGTTATCGCGGCTATGTCAATGGCCTGCGTGTAGGGTGCCATGGCCACGGTTCACCGATAGCGCTCAAGCCAGCGCTTCAGACTTCATGCAACGCATATTTTTGCTGGGGACTTAAAAATTACATTGACAAACGGGGCACCAAACCGGCAGCCCAACTGGAGAAATGGAAGAATTATATGGTTGAAATGGGTTACGGATATCGTCTTGGAGTGGATCTTCCGTCAGAAGGGCGTGGATTCATTCCAAATCCGGAATATTACAGCAAGTCCTTCCGAGGAGCAAATTGGACAGCCAACTCAATCATATCCATATCCATTGGACAGGGAGAAGTGCTTGCCACCCCGTTGCAGATTGCCAACTTATGCGCTACAATAGCCAACCGCGGATGGTTCCGGACTCCGCATGTTGTGAAGGAAATAGCCGACAGCACAATCGATGTAAAATATAAGGAACGACATCGTCCAAATATTAAAAAAGAATATTACGAAGCAGTTGCCGAAGGCATGCGTATGGCTGTGCTCGGGGGCACATGCCGGGGAGCTAATCTTGCAGGTATAGAAGTATGCGGCAAGACCGGAACAGCGCAGAACCCGCACGGACGCGATCACTCGGCGTTCATGGGATTCGCGCCATATCATAATCCGAAGATAGCTGTTTGCGCTTATGTGGAGAACGCCGGCTTCGGAGCTACGTTCGGAGTCCCTATCGGCAGCTTGATAATGGAAAAATATCTGAACGGAAAAATCGCCGACAACAGAAAACATATCGAAGAAAGAATGTTGAATTCTAACACTATAGTAAACAGT
>USIY01000077.1 GCA_900554845.1 uncultured Bacteroidales bacterium
GCTACGAATTCATCTGCCTCCTTGTCGGAATAGCCGAGGCGTCGGAGCGTGTTGTACCACACCACATCTGTGCCCGTGATGGCCAGAGGCATGTTGATGCCGTGGAGCGCCATCCAGTCGATCTCCTTCTGCCAGCGGTCAAAATCCCAGAAAGGCATGGAGTAGGAGTGGGTGCAATAGTTGAGATAGTAACGCTGCGCCACTCTGGCGTCACGTCGTTCGGCCTTGGCGGGAAGAGGCATGTCGGAGGGGAGGAGGGTCTCCATATTGTTCCAGCTGAGATGAATACCCGGGTAATATTTAAGATACCAGTTGAGACCTGTGGCAATGTTGACGGGGTTGTTGCCCTCGATCAGAACTCGTCCGTTCTTTGAGTCGATTTCAAAATAGTCCTCCTTGGAATCGGTCTGACGGAAAATGAAGCGGGATGAGCTGCCCGGAGAAACGCGCTCCACAAGAGCTGCCACCGGATGTATGGCCGACTGTAGATGCTCGCGAAGATCGGCCCATTGATAATACCCCGGATAGGCTTCTTTCAGTCCGCGGATCTTAAGAGGCTGTTCATTAAGACGCACGGACACGATTACGTTTCCTGACGGATTCTTGAAGAATGCCATCTGGAAGTTGGCTCCCATCGGAGATATTCTGAAAGACTGCCAATTCAAGGCGGCTTCATCCGGGTCGACGGTTGTGTCGCCGGCACCTTCTGCGCCCATCAAGGCCAACAGACGCATCAATACTGTGTCATGGCCGAACCGAAGCTCTACGGGAACTCCGTTACCGGCCAAAGATGCGTCGGCTTTCTTTACGATATCGTCCAGCAAAGGTACCGCGCTGCGCGGACCAACTCCGAAAGTCTCAGCGGTGTTGCCGTGTTCCATATACATACCGTAGTTACTGCTTTTCCACTGGTTGTATAAATCGCCGGAATCAAAATATGAAAGTATATCGGCGTCAAGACCATCTACGTCCTGAACGGCAATAGCAACGTCGTAGATGTCGCGCATGGCCTGTGGAAGATCATCCACGATCTGTGGATTTTTGAAAATCAGGGCAGCTGTGGCAGCACTCTGCGTCAAGGAATCCTTCAGCTGACGGTAAGCTTTTTTACGGGAATTCTCCGAGTTTTCGCGCATCAGGTGTATCTTGTCCTTGGGGATATGCAAAGCCATCGTGTCCATACCGCCGGGCGACGATGACATATCTATTTTGACTTTGGGGTTAATAAGGGAGAGTTCATTGAGAAAGGCGGCCATGCTTATGATGCATCTGGGGACTTCCGATGAACGGGCGTGAATGTTGACCTCTCCGTTTTTTAGGATTTCAGGGAAACGCTCGGCCATACGGCGCGCGATGCCTCGGTGCTGACGTTGACCCAGGGGTGTGAGTTCTCCAAAATGGCCTCTGGCATTAACCGCGCATTTTTCCACAAGCTCCATGATTCGTTTGCCTTCCGGAGTGAGGTTGCCGTTCTCAAGTGCTGTGCCGAGGGTGGCGAGTCCACGTGTATAGATTTTTTCATTGATGGCCCATCGCGAGCCATGCCGTCCGTAGTGGGAGATATAGACGGGTTTGTAATCTCCGGGGACCGGGGGGAGAGAATCCGCTGTGACAGGATATGCCAGATATATACCACCGGCTTTTTGAGGAGTGGAAGCTATCTCCTTACGTAAGGAAGCGTCATCGGGAGCAGCGGCTGCTTTCTTTGGAGTGGCGGCGAATGAGGCGGCTGCGTAGGACAAGAGAGCCGCGAATGCCAATAAGATTGAGGATTTATTCATAGTGGGAATAGTGGGAGAGATGGGAATAATGGGAAAGGTGGGAGGAAAGGGATTAAATAAAAATTATTTGATTTGGGTGTTGCATTCGCCGGCATAGCCGGGGAAACCAGTGGCTTCCACGTCGAAGTCACGGACTTCGAGACCGGTGACGTTCTCACTGAAAATGCCGTAAGTGGGGGAGGATATGAATCCTTCTCCGTCGCATGGTCGGCGATCATACACACCGCCCGGCCAAGCGGTGGTCTTGACGAGTCTGAGATTGACATCGTCAATAATTATGTCTTTGACCTTGCCCGGGACGTCACAGCCGAGGAAAATACCGTTTTCGGATGTGGATGAGATGTTGTGGAACCGTATCCGGCTTACCTCTCCGCATTCCCCTTTGACAGCTCCTTTCGGGAATCTCCATCCGGCGTCCTTATGATTGCCGACAGCACGGGGATAGGAGGTGACATAGATAGGTTCGGACTTTCCCCACCATACATCGGAAAAGAGATGGCAGTCGACGATCATATTTGAGAATACCACATCCGTCACGGTGCCTTCGTCACGGTTCTGGATACCTATTCCTCGGTTGGAATCGGTTATGATGCAGTTGTCGAACAGCACATGGCTGATGCTGTCCATATTCTCGGAACCGATCTTCACGGCGCAAGAACGTGACGTCATCACGCAGTTGGTGACCACGATGTCGCGGCAGGGGCCGTACTCCTCGAATTCGCGGCGGTTCTTCAGACAGATGCAGTCGTCGCCGCTCTCAATATAGCAGTTGGAGATACGAACCTTACGCGAATGGTCGATGTCGATACCGTCTCCGTTCCGTATTTTTAAATTGTTGAGAAGAGATATATCGCTTATCGCCACATCACGGCAGCCAACGAGATGAACCGTCCAATATGCGCTATTGGCGATCGTGACGTCGCTGATCTTGATATTGGTGACATTTATAAGGGTCAGGACATGAGGACGCGGATCGAAGTCTGTCACCGGTTTCAGTTCATAGGAATCGTCAAGTTCCCGACCCATGAAAGCCACTCCGTTGCCGTCTATTCTGCCCGTCCCGGATATCGAAATGTTTCGAAGATCCTTACCTGAAATCCACATCATTCCTTCACCTCGGTTATCGCGGAACGCACTTTCCTTGTACACACGTTCGTCGGGATTGGCCAAAAGTACCGAATTGGGCTGGAGATGAAGGTCCACATTGGATTTAAGATGCAAAGGACCGGAGAGATATGTTTTTCCGGACACAAACACTACGGAGCCACCTCCTTTAGCGGTGCAAGTGTCTATGGCTTTCTGTATAGCCGTCGCATCGTCGGTCAGACCGTCGCCAAGAGCTCCGAAATCGTCAACGTTATAGTCTGCGGCGGCGCAAGGAAGAATAAATATCAATGAGGCCGCAATTCCGAATAGATTTTTGGTCAGATTCATGGGTCAGATTTTGTATTTGATCACTTCAATTGCAAAATTAACGAAAAATAAAATTTACAGCAAACCCCGGGCCGTTTTTGTAAACGACCCGGGGCGGCGTATTCAGTGCAATATGTTATTATTTAACCAAAACTTTCTTGGTCTCGTTGCCCTTCTTAACGATGAAGATGCCGTTTCCGGGGTTCATTACGCGGATACCCTGCAGGTTGTAATAAACAGCGGGAGCATCGTTGTCGTTGGCGATGCTGCCGACACCGGAATTCTCATCCCACATTTCCAGCGTGAAGTCACGGCCGGGGTGCCAGTATTCGCGGTTTCCGTCAACATCGGGACGGGCGTCAATGGCCACACCTACCCATACTGTAGCCTTGGCGGGGAGCTCGAACTCTACGTAGTTGCGGTACAGATCGGGATTGTTGATGAAGCATTTAGCGGCCTCCTGCTCGAAACCTGAGTCAACCCAGCCCATCTGGCCCTCTTCAACTTCTGCGGTCTTGGGTTCGTTGTCGGGATAAACCTCCAGAGTCTCGTCGAAGATGCATTTCACATTCTGAGTGTTGTAGAAGCAGTCGGGGTCAAGATCCTTGGCGTCGGTAGCCGAGCCGGGTTTGGTGTTCTCGCCGTCGTTGCAGTCGGTGGCGTAGATGTAAGCCCAGTTCTGCTCGGCGTCGGAACCGTCAACATGAGCGTCCCAAGCCGTTTTGCCTTCCTTCATTTCCCAGGCGCCTTTGATGGTGACATACTTGCCGGCCTGGTTTCCGCCAGCGCAACGGAAGAAGGACTGAACGCCGAAGCGATACTTACCGGCCTCCAGTTCAACGGGGGTACCCCAGTTGTAAACAGAAGCGTTGGACTTGCGCCATACACCGGTAACCTTGCCGTTGTATTCGTTCTGCTTGTCCTCCTTGGTCTGAACAGTAACCAAAGGAATGTCGGCGAGCTTGCTGGAACCGTCTACGTTCAAGGTCTCCCAGTTGATGCCGGCGGGATCGACGTCGGCGAAGTCGCCGTTCACCACGGTCAGATCACCGTTGGGACCCGATACTTTGAAATTATCGAAAGCGGTCCACTCGTCATACTGGCCTCCCTTATTGACGATACCGAAACGGAGGTCTCCTCCGGGGTGGTCGAACTCAACGGAGTTGGCGTACTTGCCTGCGGCGAAAGCTGCGTTGGCGTCGGCCAGACCGTTCATCTCGGCGTTGGCGTCGTTGTCATAGATGCCCTCGACAACTTTCTGGGCGGTGCCGAGATAGATGTAGGCGTTGTGGTTTGCGCCGTTTGCCATGTTGGCCTTGGAGAGGTCGGCGGTGGCATAGCGGTAGAAGGCGTTGCAAGTAAGTGTGTACTTGCCGGC
Organism: uncultured Bacteroidales bacterium; assembly: GCA_900554845.1. Classification (GTDB taxonomy): domain Bacteria; phylum Bacteroidota; class Bacteroidia; order Bacteroidales; family Muribaculaceae; genus Lepagella. Next base: position 4,573 of record USIY01000077.1, read on the forward strand.
GGGAACGTCGGAAAGAACCTGATATGCCTCGAAGGCGCCGTTGTAGTTCTCGGCCACTCCTTCCTTAACCTGTGAGAAGTTGCCGCTCCATCCCTTTACGAAGGATGGGGCTGTCATTTTGCTGTTGATGTTACGCCAGGAGCCTGCCTGCGCGCCTGTTGCGGCCATGGCTACGATGCCGGCGGCCAGTGCGATACGGTTGATGTAAATCTTTTTCATACCGAAGTTTTAGTGAGTTTTTAAGGTTTGTGTTATTGTTTGTTATAAATTGTCCATTGGGTATGTCAGAGTCATAATGAATGTATCTGACGATTCCGGCCGGAGCCAGAACCCTCGGATCAATATCCGGGGTTCTGTTTCCAGTTGGTGTTGGTGTTCATTTCGCCTGTCGGGATGGGGAAGAGACGTTTGTTGACATCGCCCATCGCCGTAGGATTGGCGCGTACTTTCCATTCCGCGCAGTTCTCGAACTTCCCGAAACGGATGAGGTCGTTGCGGCGCCAGGGCTCCTGAATGAATTCGCGGCTGCGCTCGTCGAGCAGTTCGTCAAGAGTGGGAGTGCCCGTGACGTGAGGCGCGCCGGAACAATCGCGGACTTCGTTCATAAGAGAAGCGGCCGTATGACCCATAGTGGCGGTGGCTCCACGCAACAGACATTCCGCCTTCATCAGCAAAACGTCGGCATAACGGAAAATAGGAATGTCGTTAAACTGGAAACGGCCCCATTTCTGATCGTCGCTTTGACGGATCGGATATTTGAACAGACGCGCGCCCTTCATACAGTTGTAGGTGTCATCCTCGCTGCCCACATCAAGGAGCGATATGTTCGCCCATTCAAAATCCTTCTTGAATTCCAGATCTCCGAGCAATTTGCGATGACGAGAGTCCTGATATACTTGAATGGGTTCTTTCTTCAAATTGAAGTTTTCATCATAACCTCCGAATTTGCCCACGGCAACCATTTCGTTGCGTTCGTCGCCTTCAAGACAGAAACGGTCCACGCATTCAGGGGTCAGAATAAAAATGCCCGCTATGGAATTCTCAGGTTTCCATCCCCAGACACAAGGATCTATGTATCCGAACTTCCGGAAATCCCACCAGCGGTTCATTTCATGGCCGCCGGCATATTTCCATCCGCCGTTTCCGATTTTCTCGGGATCAAAATCAATGGCATATATGAAGTCCTTGATCTGGACTCCGTTGTCAGGGAAGAATTTCTTACGGTATCCCTTGCCTACTTCGAATACGCCGGATTTGATGATCTCGTCGCACCATTTCACGCAATCGTCGAGCTTCTCGTTGGGGGTGTTGCCGGTGACTGTAGTGATATCATGGGTATAGACGCCCCAGTTCAGATAAAGTTTGGCGAGAAGGGCCTCGGCCATCCACTTGTTGGGACGTCCGTATGTATTGGCATTGTTCTCCTCTGTCAGGTCGGGAATGCATTCCTCCAGCTCCTGAGCGATAAACTTGGCCACTTCTGCTCGGGGTTGACGCTCAATGACCTCGCCTTCCTCAACAGGGCGGTTCAGAATAGGAACGTCACCGAAGAATTCCATCATCCAGAAGTGATAGTAAGCGCGAATTGTGCGGAGCGGAGCAACAATGGGATCTTTGCCTTCAGCGCCGCCGTAGTTCATGATGCGGGTATTGGTGTAGGTGATTCCCGACAGCATGTCGCCCATCAGGCCCACACCCTGGAGGTCAGGACGGAAATTGTGGATCGAACCGTCGCGGAAACGGCCGTTGTCGTCGTACACGCCGTTAAGGTTGATGCCCACGGCCTCGTCGCCGCAAAGGAAAGCCACTTCCCAGAAGTTGCGTCCGAACCACGCCTCATTGCGGTTGTAGTAGTAACAGCCCTCGAACTCGCCGCTGACAGCGATGTCGTTGTCGGGGAAAGTCGTATATTTGTTCTTGATGTCTACGTCAAGGTCGGTACAGGAGGCAAGAGACGCCGCCGCGGTTCCGGCTATCAGAAGAGTCTTTATATAGCTTTTCATAAATTTCTGTTCTTTTAATGATTTAGAAATCGATGGTTGCGCCGACAAGAATCTGGCGTGTGCGGGGGAAGTGGTCGCTTCTGGTGTCGTGACCGGGTTCCAGACCTCCGAGACAGATTTCCGGGTCGCGACCCTTGTACTTTGTGATGGTGAAGATATTGTTGCCCGACACATAGAGACGGATGCTCTTCAGCCAGCCGTTGAAGCAGTCGCGGAAAGTGTAGCCGAGTGTTGCGGTGGCGAGTTTGAAGTAACTGCCGTCCTCAAGCCAGCGGTTAGAAGGAATCGCTGAATAACCGTCATTGGGATTCTGGTACGATTCGATGTCGGCGAACACATTCTTGCCGAGGGCCACATTGCTTACATATCCGAAGTAAGCGCGGGGCTCGTTGAAGATCTTCTGACCGAACACACCGGTGAAGAAGATGTTCAGGTCCCAGTTGCGCCATGTGAAGTTGTTGTTCCATCCCATGGTGAGCTTAGGCTGTGCGTTGCCGCAGATCACCCGGTCCTTTTCTTCAGGGGTATTTGTGGTCACGAAGTTGCCGCTTTCGTCACGAAGACGTTCTCCTGCGGTCTGTTCGTTGGTCTTGTCATACACATAGAAAATGGAGTTTCCGTTTTCATCCCATCCGGCCCAGTCGTAGAGATAGAAAGTTCCGATCGGCTCACCCTCAAGTATACGTTGTGTGGTGGCGGTGGAAGCTCCGGGAAGGTTGGGATTGTAGCGGTTCAGGATACCGGCGTTGAATCCTGCCGCGGGATTCGAGATGCTGACGATTTTGTTCTGGTTATGGGAGAAGTTGAGCGAAGTGCTCCAGGTGAAAGGCCCTTCCACCGGCACTGCGTTGATAGTAACCTCGACACCACGGTTGCGCATGCGTCCCACATTTGCTGTAAGCGTCCCAACGGGATAGTAGGCCGTGGATACGGCGTAGTCCCAGATCATGTCTTTTGTATCCTTGTTGTAGTACTCGATAGTACCGTTGATCCGGCCGTTCAGGAAGGCGAAGTCCAGACCTATGTTGAGCATCGTGGTGGTTTCCCATTTCAGACCGTTGTTCTGGTTGCGAGCCGCGTTGAGGTTTTTGTAACTTGTGATTTCGCCGGTGACAGGATCCACATAGTCGAAGCGAGCCCCCGCATTGTAGAAGAAGCGAGCGGTGTAGATGTCGAAACCGTTGGAGTTACCGCTCTGACCCCATCCGACACGGAGTTTCAGGTCGCTGAGCCAGTCCACTTTCTCCATGAATTTCTCACCGGTGATGCGCCATGCAAGAGAAGCGGAAGGGAATGTGGCCCATTTGTTGTTAGAACCGAATGAAGAGGCACCGTCACGACGGATGGCGAACTGGGCTATATAACGAGAGTCGAAAGAATAGTTGGCGCGTCCGTAGAATGAAATCATTCTTTTGGTGCTCATATCTGTGCCGTACGCCGGATCCTCGTCCCAAGAATTGGCCATGCCGAGGTTGTTCCAACCGATCGCGTCATCGTAGAAATTGTAGCCTGTTGCTCCGAATCCATCTTTGTTGTCCTGTTGCTCCCAGGAATATCCCAACATGACGCTGAGTTTATGCATTTCGTTGAATTCCTTGTCGTAATTTCCATAGATTTCCATCAACTTATTTATGTCGGTGAAAGTCTCGCGCTTGGCCTGGCCGTTACGTTTGTTGGTCTCGGAATTATGCGAAAGATATTCTTTATAATCCTTGCTGTTGTTCTGATAGGAGAAATTAGCGTTCAGGAAGAGTCCGTCGATGATCATCAATCTGGCTTTGCCGGTGACCTGCAAACGTTTGAAAGCTGCGCGGCTTCTGTTCTCGTTGATCATGGTAAGCGGATTGTAGTTCTGGGAGATCGACATGTCGGAATACCATGATCCGTCTTCGTTCACAGTAGGAACGCAGGGAGAATAATAATACATGGAATTATACACCGATTTGCCGTCAGTGTCTCTTGTGACTCCCCATTCATTGCGGACGTTGCCGTTTACACCGACGCTCAATGTGAGGCGGTCCTTCAATGTTTTTGTCTCTACGAAAGCGCGTGCTGTGAACAGATTGTTTCCTACGCCCCTTATCACACCGTCACGGGCTATGTAATTGACCGAAGCGCTGTAGTTGGTTGATTTTGTACCTCCGCTGATGGAGAGGTTGTGATTGTGCGCAAAACCGGTGCGCTGCACTTCTTTCTGCCAGTTCGTGTTGAATCCAAGGTCATTGTTAAGGGTTATGTTATGTCTTGCGGCATAATCGCGCAGTTCGTCCGCGGTCAT
>USIY01000078.1 GCA_900554845.1 uncultured Bacteroidales bacterium
GGTCAACGGCAAGGAACTGGCCAACGCATATTCCGAGCTTAACGATCCCATCGACCAGTACGAGCGTTTCGTGGAGCAGATGAAGCTGGCCGACAAGGGTGATGACGAGGCCATGGTGATTGACGCGGACTTCATCCGCGCGCTTGAGTACGGAATGCCTCCCACATCAGGTATGGGTATCGGTATGGACCGTCTTGCAATGCTCATCACCGGACAGTCCACAATCCAGGAGGTGCTGCTTTTCCCGCAGATGCGTCCCGAAAAGCGTGACGGCGCGGGAGAAAGTCAGAAGGAGGAAACTAAAGAGTGACCGCCCATGAATACAATGGGTAAAGTCGCGGTCATAGGCAGCGGCAGTTGGGCCACGGCGTTGGCCAAGCTGCTGCTGGCAAACTGTGACCGCATCGGATGGTATTTCCATCGTCAGGAACGCATTGACGAGTTTATCCGTTACGGGCATAATCCGACGTATCTTACCGATGTGGAGTTCGACCCCCTCAGAATTGATTTCTCCGCGGACATCAACGTCGTATGCCGTGACGCGGATACGTTGCTGATAGTCACTCCCTCGCCCTATTTGCCCGAGACGCTGGATCTGATCACCGAGGACATAAGCGAAAAGAACATAGTTTCGGCTGTCAAGGGAATGGTGGGCGACACCGATATGATAGTGACGGACTATATGAAGAACCGTTTCGGCTGCCATGCGGACCGGCTGTTGGTAATAGGAGGGCCGTGCCATGCCGAAGAGGTGGCTTTGGACAGATTGTCGTATCTCACCATAGGGTGCCATGATCAGAAACGTTGCGCGGACTTCGCTTCCTTAATAGCGGGAAACCGTATGCGTACCATCCTAAGCAATGATGTGGACGGCATTGAATATGCGGCTGTGCTGAAAAATGTCTATGCCATAGCGGCGGGAATAATTCACGGACAGAAAACCGGCGACAATTTCATTGCCATGACTGTGAGCAACGCTATCCGCGAGATGAGGCGGTTTGTGGATACAATCGCCCCTATGCCGGGTCGCGACATATGCCGTTCGGCTTATTTGGGGGATCTGTTGGTGACCTCCTACTCCAAATTCAGCCGTAACCATAATTTCGGCTCCATGATCGGAAAGGGATACAGTGTGAAAACCGCCAAGATGGAAATGGAGATGGTGGCCGAGGGGTATTACGGCACCAAGTGCATCTACCGCATAAACCGCAACGGCCCGAAGGTGGATATGCCTATATTGGACGCGATGTACAGAATTCTGTATGAAAACGCTAACCCCAGGCATGCATTTGTGTCGGCGGTGGAGCGGTTTTCTTGACTGACATCCCTATATTTTTGTTATTTATAATGTAAACCCAAAGTAATATGAAAAAAATTGAACTGAACATTCAGGATGCGATTAATTTCGCTGAGAATGAGTATAAAGCGGCCGGCGAAGAAGCCGTCGCCGCTCTGAAAACCGTTGAGGACGGTACGGGCGCGGGTAATGATTTCCTTGGCTGGGTGCGACTGCCTGAGGAGACTCCCTCCGATCTGGTTGATTCCATCGAGGCTACGGCAAAACGTCTGCGCGAAAATTGCGAGTATGTGGTGTGTGTGGGCATCGGCGGTTCATATCTTGGCGCCAAGGCCGTCAACACCGCTCTGGAAAACAATTTTGACGCATATTATGCCCCCGCTCCGGGCAATCCTAAAGTCCTTTATGCCGGTCAGAACATCGGCGAGGAGTACACCGCCCAGCTGGAGCAGCTGCTCACCGGCAAGCGTTTCGGCATCATCGTTATCTCCAAGTCGGGAACCACAACCGAACCGGCTATAGCTTTCCGTATCCTCAAGGAACTTCTCGAGAAGCAAGTCGGCAAGGAGGAGGCCAAGAAACTGATCGTGGCCATCACCGACGCACGCAAGGGAGCTTTGCGCACAATGGCGGACAACGAAGGCTACGAGACATACGTGATTCCTGACAATGTCGGCGGCCGTTTCTCAGTGCTGACTCCTGTAGGACTGCTTCCCATAGCCGTGGACGGTCATGACATCAAGGCGTTGCTGAAGGGTGCCGTGGACATGGAGCATGCCACGACGGCTACCGATGATTCGAATCTGTCGCTTGTATACGCCCGTATGCGCAATGCTCTGTACCGTGCCGGCAAGAAGACCGAGATTCTGGTGAATTTCGATCCTCGTCTGCATTATGTTTCGGAATGGTGGAAGCAGCTCTACGGCGAGAGCGAGGGTAAGGACGGCAAAGGCATTTTCCCCGCAAGTGTGGATTTCACCACCGACCTTCATTCCATGGGACAGTGGATACAGGACGGCGAACGCACCATCTTCGAGACTGTGATCTCCGTTGCAAATGTAAGTCTGGAGCGCCGCATTCCCGAGGACAAGGAGAATCTGGACGGCCTCAACTATTTGGCCGGCAAGCGTATCGACGAGGTCAACAAGATGGCTGAGCTCGGCACGAAGATGGCTCACGTGGACGGCAATGTGCCCAACATGCGCGTGGAGATCGAGAAGATCGACGAGTACAATCTGGGTCAGCTGATCTACTTCTTCGAGAAGGCCTGTGGCATCAGCGGGTATATGCTGGATGTGAATCCATTCAACCAGCCTGGCGTAGAGGCTTACAAGTCGAATATGTTCCGCCTTCTCAAGAAACCGGGTTATTGCTGATTCGTAGTGGAATGAACGTAAAAATCAGGGAATCGCTCAGGCGATTCCCTATTTTTTTGTGATATGATTCAACTTTTGGCCGTTATGTTTGTCTTTTATTTAGGTGATAAATAAAATTACTATGAACAAGACATTGACATTTATGTGTGCCGCAGCCTTGATGCTTACCCTGGGCGGCTGCAGCAGTTATAAGACGATCGACATGGCCGGTTTGGCCGGTAAATGGAATGTGATTTCGATAAACGGCCAAAAAGTGAATCCTGCGTCCGGCGAGACAGCTCCTTATGTGGCGTTCGACGTACAGAATGGCCGTATGACTGCCAACGGAGGGTGCAATCAACTTATGTGCAGCTTTAATAAGAATCTTCCGGCAGGAACGTTGAATTTCAGTCGCGTCGCGGGGACGATGATGGCGTGTCCCGATATGTCCACGGAAGACAGCATGAAATTGGCGTTGGAGAACACCACCGGTTACCGTGGGTTGAAAAACGGGGAAGTGCAGCTCCTTTGCGGCAATGCCGCGGTCATGACCTTGCGCAAGGGATATCAGGATTACTCCCTCAGCACCCTTGAGGGGAAATGGACAATACGTGAGCTTGACGGCAAGGAAGTGAAGTCGACTGTGGAGAGTCCTCTGACTGTGACGTTTGATCAGAATGGCGGATACTTTTGTACAACAGGATGCAACAACATTCGCGGAGACTTCCGGACCAGCTATACGGCCATTACCTTCGGCGACGGAATGTCCACTCGTATGGCATGTCCCGACATGACGATTGAACAGACCCTTCAGACCGTTCTTCCCAAGATAGTCTCGTACGGCCGTACGGCCGACGGCGGTCTCGCTTTCTATTCTGCCGACAACGAGATGCTGATGAAGCTAAATCGGTAATAAAGGCCCTTTTTCACAATATTAAAAAACGCCGAGGCATGCTTGTGCTCCGGCGTTTTCAGTTTTGAGGGTCATATTCGCGGACTGCAAACTTCAGGCAGTGGATTATGATTATTTAAGGATAAAATATTCTTGAAAATTAGGTATCGGAAAGTTTTTGTTGTAACTTTGTGAACAGAATATTAACTGAAAATCAATTATACATAACATATGGCGGAAAAGAAGAAAAAAACAACGGCAGACAAGGCAGCAGATACAGGCAACGACCGTGCGGCGAAGCTTAAAGCCCTGGGGGTGACTATGCAGCATCTTGAGAAAGACTTCGGTTCGGGCACGGTGATGTGTCTGGGTGATGATAAAGTTCAGGATGTGGAGGTAATATCCACAGGCTCGCTTGGTCTGGATTATGCTTTGGGCGTGGGGGGACTTCCCCGTGGTCGTATAACTGAAATATATGGGCCGGAATCGTCCGGTAAGACCACATTGGCCATTCATGTCATAGCCGAGGCTCAGAAAGCGGGAGGCATATGTGCCATTATTGACGCTGAGCATGCTTTCGACCGTTTTTACGCCGAACAGCTTGGTGTGGATGTCAACAGTCTGTGGATAGCGCAACCCGACAACGGCGAGCAGGCATTGGACATTGCGGAGCAACTTATAAATTCCGGAGCCATCGACGTGTTGGTTGTGGATTCTGTGGCTGCGTTGACTCCTAAGGCTGAAATTGAGGGCGAGATGGGCGACAAGAATGTAGGTCTGCATGCACGCCTCATGTCGCAGGCTATGCGTAAGCTTACCGGCACGATTTCCCGTACTCGTACATGTTGTATTTTTATTAATCAGATCCGTGAGAAAATCGGTGTTATGTTCGGCAATCCGGAAGTCACCACCGGCGGAAATGCTTTGAAGTTCTATAGTTCCGTACGTATAGAGATACGTCCGGCCACAGTCATCAAGAAGGACGATACCCCGATAGGGCGTCTTGCAAAAGTAAAGGTGGTGAAGAACAAAGTGGCTCCCCCGTTTATGAAAGCTGAGTTCGACATTATGTTCGGAGAGGGTATAAGCCGTTCCGGCGAGATTGTGGATCTTGGAGTGGAACACGGGGTTATCAAGAAATCCGGAGCATGGTTCAGCTATAACGGCACAAAGCTGGGTCAGGGTCGAGACGCCGTGAAGAATGTGATTGCGGAGAATCCTGAACTTGCTGAGGAATTGGCCGGAAAGATCATGGAAGTGATGAAAGCCAAACGCGATGAAAAGCGTAAACCCGCAAATCCATTCCTGCCCGGGAAGGATGCGAAACGCATACCTGCTGAAGATTTGGACGAGAGCAACGACGGATTCCTGTCCAACAATGATTCCGATGCCGGTAATGATTCGGACCTGTTCGGCGATGAATTCGACATTGACATAGACAGTTGACCAATCTATAAGTTCAGTAATATAAAAACGTGGATGTCTCTGAACAGGGGCATCCACGTTTTCCTGTAAATTATGGCGGTTTACAATTAGGCCGCTCATAATCCGAATTACTTATTATTCCACCGGTGCAAACTGATCTTTTCCGACACCGCACACCGGACATACCCAATCATCGGGAAGATCAGCAAATGCCACACCCGGTGCGATTCCGCCGTCAGGATCACCTACCGCGGGGTCATAAACCCAGTCGCATACTTCGCAAACATACTTTTCCATATTCCTTGAGTTTTTATGAATTCATCAAAAGCAAAACGTATGGACGCATGAATTTGTTCATGACAAATGAAAAATGATCCGCCGCAAGAGCCAGGGCAAAAGGGGGCCCCTAAATGGCAAACATACCGACAAAGGGACAAACAAGGCTGAAGCCTTACGCACCAACAAACAGCTCCGCATACTCCTCCAGCACCCCTACGCTTCATCCGGCTCCTCATCCGGCTTTCAATCCGGCTCCTCATCCGGCTTTCAATCCGGCTTCGATATCGGCTCGGCAGGCGGCTGCGAGGGGATGCCTGTCGGTGATTTTTATATCGAGGGAAAGAAAATGCCCATCTGGTTGAAATAATCGGAGCGTCAGCCCGTTAATAAGATAATCACGAATAAAATAATCTCGGCAGTTTGTATGTGCGCAAGGCTTCAGCCTTGTTTGTAAAATATCCGCCGCGATCAGAACCTGAATATCCTATTGCTCATGCCGGAAAAACTCAAGCGCTCATTTTATCATAGCTATAGGTCCCGATGCATCTATATGATCACTCTGACAAAGAAAGCCGGAATTTCCAATTTCGGTGAAATTGCGGGTGATTGTCGTATCCCTTCCGGTAAGCCGGGATGCGCGTATGTAGAATTGTCTCCTCTCGGGCATCAGATACGCAAGGCGATATGGAATCTGCCTAAGTTCGAACCGGGGGTGAAAGTGTATCAATATGCCATCATGCCTGATCATGTGCATATCATTCTGTTCATCGAGCAGGAGCGGCAGGAACCGCTCGGAACCATCGTGGCGCATTTCAAACGGCGGTTCGACAAGTTTTTCAACGATGGCTATAACGATCAGATACTTCATCCAAAACGAAGCCTCGACGTGCTGATGAAGTATGTTAAGGATAATCCTCACCGCCTCGCAATCCGGAAGTCATATCCGGATTATTTCAGGCGAGTGCGGAAATTTGTGATAAATGACATGGAAGTGGAGGCATACGGCAATTTTTTCTTGTTGAAACATGCCATAATCGAGCCCGTTGTGGTGCATAGGGCCTGGACGCAGGAGGAACTGGATAAAAACAGGAAAAGATGGCTGTATATTGCCAAAAGCGGGGGCATACTTGTGTCTCCGTTTATCAGCAGGGCTGAAAAGGAGATCAGGGCTGCGGCGATAGGATCTGGTGGACGAATTATTGATATAAGTACGGATCCAATGGGAGAGCGGTTCAAGCCAAGCGGATCTGATTTCCAATTGTGCGAAGAGGGCCGGTTGCTGATAGTGGCACCGACGGAGGCAGCGGGCTTGACGCGAGCCCGCTGCCTGAATCTGAATGCTGTCGCTGCCGTGATTGCTTCTTATCCGACGTTAGTGCCGATACCGACCCAATGTAAACCAGGCTGAAGCCTTACGCACGGACAAACTTCCTGGAGGAGGGCCCTCGAGAGAATCCTGGCGGATAACGGCCCGGAAGAATGGGAATCCGGGGATATGGGCTGTGAGGGAAGGAAACTCACGGATAGGGACGGGAAGAATGGGAATCCGGGGATATGGGCTGTGAGGGAAGGGAACTCACAGATAGGGACCGTGAGGATAGGGCTCCGGGAGTCTGGCTGAATCAGGACTTGGATTCGCGGAAGGCAAGGGCCGCGCGGGTGAAATCCATGAAGAGGGGATGGGGGTTGAGAACGGTGGACTGGTACTCGGGATGGTACTGGGTTCCGACAAACCAGCGCAGCGAGGGAACCTCAACAACCTCCACCAATCCGATGTCGGGGTTGGAGCCGACACATTGCATACCGGCTTCCTCAAAGCGTTCGAGATAGTCGTTGTTGAATTCGAAACGGTGACGGTGACGCTCGCTCACAGTGTCTTTGCCGTATGCCTTTTGTGCAAGCGATCCTTCTTTCAGAAGGCATTGGTACGCCCCGAGCCGCATGGTGCCGCCCATGTTGACGATGCTTTTCTGCTCCTCCATCAGATCAATTACATTGTGCGGAGTGTGTGGATCCATCTCAGTGGAATTGGCGTCTTTAAGGCCAAGGACATTTCTGGCGTATTCAATAACCATGCACTGCATTCCAAGGCAAATTCCGAATGTGGGGACATCATGCTCGCGACACCATTTCAGCGCTATGAATTTGCCTTCGATTCCACGTTGTCCGAATCCCGGGGCGATTATGACGCCGTCGAGATCCTTCAGTTTGGCATCTACGTTATCTTCCGTTATTTTCTCGGAATGGATATGCTCCAGTTCCAGCTTACAACCGCAATAAGCGGAAGCCTGCAGCATCGACTCATCGATCGACTTATAGGCATCCTGCAATTCCACATATTTGCCTACCAGTCCGATATGGAGGACGGTGTCGGATTTTTTTGCCGAGTCCAGACGCGTAAGAAAATCATTCCAACGTGTCAGGTCGGGTTCCCCTTTAGGTTCGGCTTCGGTTTTTTCCACAACCATTCCGTCCAGATTCTGTTCGTGCATCAGCAAGGGGACATAGTATATTGAAGGGGCGTCGAGGCTTTGGATCACGGCATTTGCCTCCATATTGCAGAACTGGGCCACTTTGCGGCACATCGACGCCGGAAGCTCATGCTCTGTGCGCAGCACAAGTATGTCAGGCTGTATGCCGGCGGACTGAAGGGCCTTTACAGAATGTTGCGTGGGTTTGGTTTTCAATTCCCCCGCGGCATGCAGGAAGGGCACGTAGGTAAGATGGATGAACAGCGCGCTTCTTCCGAGTTCCCAGCGCAATTGACGGGCCGCCTCCAGAAAGGGCGCCGACTCGATGTCGCCGACGGTTCCCCCGATTTCTGTGATTACAAAGTCATAGTTGCCGGTGTTGCCAAGGCTCTTGATGTTGCGTTTGATCTCGTCGGTGATGTGCGGGATGATCTGTACGGTCTTGCCAAGATAATCGCCATGGCGTTCTTTGTTGATGACGGACTGAAAAACACGACCGCTCGTAACATTGTTGTGGCGTGTGGTCTGGATGTTGGTGAACCGCTCGTAATGGCCCAGGTCAAGATCCGCTTCATGACCGTCCACCGTAACGTAGCATTCACCATGTTCGTAAGGATTCAACGTGCCGGGATCAACGTTAATATAGGGATCGAATTTCTGGATGGTAACGTTATATCCGCGTGACAGCAACAGACGTGCCAACGACGCTGAAATAATTCCTTTGCCGAGTGAGGAAACAACTCCTCCGGTGACAAATATGTACTTTGTTTCCACTTTCTTATTTAATTATTATTTTATACTCTTTGTTCGGCGCGGCCCTCATAATAGTTGATGAAAGCCTGGTTCACAAGACGGTTTCCGCCGGGTGTGGGATAGTCGCCTGTAAAGTACCAGTCGCCTGGATGGTCCGGGATTGCCTTATGCATTTCCTCTATGCCCTGATACACCACTTCCACTTCGGCTCCTGTGCTTTCGGGCGTCAGCATTTCGGCTATTTTTGCGGCCACTTCTTCATCGGTGAACGGCGCGTATATATCCTTGACATGGTTTACGATCTGTTCCTTAGCGAGCCCCTCCTGTTCTTTGCAACGCTTGTACAC